>SVMS01000012.1 GCA_015067255.1 Oscillospiraceae bacterium | reverse complement strand
TCGTTTGGAGGCTTTCGCATAAGGTTTCTTATGTACCTGCCGTGTACTTTTCGTGTACTTCGGCAAAAAAAGAAACCCGAAAACCCTTGTAAAATAAGGGTTTTCGGGGTAGTGACTACTATTCCCATTCTATTGTGCCTGTGGGTTTTGGAGTTAAGTCAAAGAGGACACGGTTTACGCCTTTTACTTCGTTTATAATACGTGATGTGATATGGTTCAATAACTCAAAAGGTACGTTTTCTACAGTTGCTGTCATAGCATCTACTGTATTGACAGCACGGATAATTACGCACCATTCTTCACAGCGCTTATCGTTACGAACGCCGACACTCTTGATGTCGGGAATAGCGGTGAAATACTGCCATACTTTACCTTCTAATCCGTTTTTAGCAAATTCTTCACGCAAAATAGCATCGGATTCGCGGACAGCTTCCAAACGGTCGCGGGTGATTGCGCCTAAGCAACGAACACCTAAGCCGGGGCCGGGGAAGGGCTGACGGTAAACCATATTTGCGGGAAGACCGAGAGCATCTCCTACAGCGCGAACCTCATCTTTGAACAGAAGCTTTAAAGGCTCAACCAATTCAAAATTAAGGTCTTCGGGTAAGCCGCCTACGTTATGATGCTTCTTTACGCCGTCGCTTTCAATAATATCGGGGTAAATAGTACCTTGCGCCAAAAAGTCAACATCTGTTTGCTTGCGTGCCTCTTCCTCAAATACTCTTATAAACTCGGTACCTATAATAACACGCTTTTCTTCGGGATCACTGACACCCTTTAATTTATCTAAAAAGCGGTCAACAGCATCAACATAAATAAGGTTGGCATTCATTTGGTTTTTGAAAATTTCAACAACCTGCTCAGGCTCGCCTTTTCTCAAAAGACCGTGATTTACGTGAACGCATATAAGCTGTTTGCCTATTGCTTTTATAAGTAAAGCCGCAACAACAGACGAGTCAACACCGCCTGAAAGAGCCAGTAATACCTTTTTGTCTCCGACCTGCTTTTGAATTTCAGCAACCTGCTCATCAATAAAAGCTTTAGCTAAAGCAGGGGTGATAACACGCTCCATATTTTCCGGACGTTTGATACATTCCATAATAATTTCCTCCGTATATTTTAAATTTATTTTAAACTGTATATAATTAAATATTCTTTATTGAAATACGCAAGCCCGTATTTCCGTTTTTTCTGCCTTCAAGCAAAACTATGGAAGGCTCGGTTTTGCCGTTGGCAGTAACAAGAGTCATCTGCTTTGCTTCAATGTTAAAGGCTTTGCAAAGGTAAATAATTTCAGCGGCTCTTTCGGGCTTATGAACTATGCAAAATCTTCCGCCAAAGCGAAGTAACTCAGAAGCATTTTTAATTATGTCCTTAAGAGTACAGCGAATTTCAAAACGGGCAATATTTTTTGCTTCATCTGCACATTCTATCCCTGCGCCTTTTTGAGTATAGGGAGGGTTGCAGACAACTAAATCATAGCTTGCTTTGGGCATAGCTTTGAAATCAATGTTGCTGACATCGCCGTGAAAAATTCTAATATTTTCTTTAAGAGAATTGATAAGGACATTCCGTTGCGCTAAATCTACAGCCTGAGGATTGATTTCAATACCGGTTATATCAAGATTATCACAACGGGCAGTAAGCAATATGGGAATAATTGCGCTTCCTGTGCAAAAATCTGCAATTTTGTCATTAGGTTTGGGATTTGCAAATTGAGCAAGCAAAACAGAGTCTGTTCCGAATTTAAATCCGTCTTTATGCTGAATAAGCTTTAAGCCTTTAATATTAAGCTCTTCAACACTTTCTCCGTCCTTGAGAAAAATCTCCAAACCAATCGCCTCCCCAACAAAAATATTATTATTTAAGAATATACCAAAAGCCATTTATTGTCAATAGATTTTTACTAAAAAAGTATTGAAATAATCATTGTAGCTTAAAAGCAAATGAAGGATAAAATATTGACATATATTTATTGGTATGCTAAAATGTTCAAAGAAAAAAGCAATTAATTTAAGAGGTGTCAAGGCTTGAAAAATTACGTTGTTCAAATAATTGATAATAAAAAAATATCAGACAGACTTTTTGATTTAACCTTGCTTTGCCCTGAGCTTGCAAAGGAAGCAAAAGCAGGTCAGTTTGTTCATATCAAATGCGGGGGAGAAACTCTTTTAAGACGTCCCATAAGTATTTGTGATACAAATGAAGATACTTTGCGCCTTATAATCGAAATTAAAGGTGAAGGCACAAAGGTTTTATCAAAAATTCAAAAGGGAAAAAGCCTTGAGGTTATCGGACCTGTGGGCAACGGATTTTCTGATATAGACTTTAGCCAAAAGGTTGTTTTTGTAGGCGGCGGCTTAGGCTGTGTTCCTCTTTTGATGCATGCCAAAAAATACGGTAAAAACGCTTTGATTCTTGCAGGCTTCAGAGATAAAGAAAATATCTTCTTGACACAGGATTATGAAAAATACGGCTGTAAGGTTATAGTTGCAACGGATGACGGTTCTTTCGGGCATCACGGATACGTTACAGAGCTTTTGAAAAAAGAGCTTGAAAACGGCTGTAAAACAGTTTTTGCCTGCGGCCCTCATGTAATGCTTAAGGGCGTTGCTCAGCTAACTCAGAGTGAAGACGTATTTTGCGAAATATCTACGGAAGAAAGAATGGGCTGCGGTATAGGCGCTTGTCTTGTTTGCGCCTGTGAAACAAAATACGGCTTTAAGCACGTATGTAAAGACGGACCTGTTTTCAATTCGAAAAATTTAGTTTTCTAAAAAAATGACGGCAGACTAAAAAGTCTGTCGTCATTCTTTCATTGTCCGTTTAATTCTCTTAAATCAGCTATTTCAAAGCCTTTATTTCTCAGACCGTCAATAACGTCGCCCAAAATATCGGCATTTGTTTTTGAAACTGCGTGCAAAAGATAAATACAGCCGTCGTGAGCAGCATTGATTATTTTGTTTTTTGCATATACAGGGTCAGGCTGATTATCGGTTTCCCAATCCTTATAAGCAAAGCTCCAGAAAATACTTTTATAGCCTAATGATTGAGTTATCTTCAAGCTGCGATGAGAAAACTGTCCCATAGGAGGTCTGAAAAATACCATATCGTAATCGTATTCCTGCTTTATCAAATCGTGGACAAACATTATTTCATCAATAACACGCTGTTCGGATACAGTTGGTAATGATGGGTGCTTTTTAGTGTGGTTTCCTAAAATATGACCGTCTTCGACTATTTTTTTAACGATGTGCGGAGATGCTCTGTAATAGTCATAGGTAACAAAGAAAACGCCTATTGCATTTTTCTCGTTTAAGGTGTTAACTATTTTTTCGGTATATCCGTTTTCATAGCCTAAATCAAAGGTTAAATATACTTTTTTAGGAGCTGATGGAGCTATAAAGTACGCATCATACTGTCCGTATTGTTTTGCAAAATTCAAACAGTTCAAGGGCTGATTTTGAGCGTTTACATTGGTGCCCTGTCCCCAATCTCTTTTTGTGTTATCATATTGTGAAAATTGAGAGCTTTGAGGAGTTGAAGATGTTTGTGAGCTTGAGGATGCTTCAGAAGACATAACTTCGGAAGAAATTAAACTTTGTTGCGAAGAAATGATTTCTTGCTGAATTTGGCTTGAAGAAAAATCAGAAGAAGATAACGAATCCTCAGTTCTGTTACAGCCACATAGAAATAAAATTAAAATAATAGCTGTAATTGCAATTCTTTTCAAAAAATCAAAACCTTTCATTAAAAACATCTTTTTTCAGTATAGCTTTAAAATAAAATAAAGTCAATAATTTTAGTGGATTTTTAGAATATTATGTGCTAAAATATAATCAAATTAAAAATTTACTTTTGAAAGGAAAAATAAAATGAACGGATTAGGAAAAAAAGTTTGGTTAATTCCCGATTGCTTTATTCCTTCAAAGTCGACATCTCAGTTAAGCCACGATGCTATATGTGTGCTTAATACAGGAAAAATTGATGCAGTAATAAAGCTTACTCTTTATTTTGAAGATAAAGCTCCAATAAGAGATTATGAGGCTTTTTGCAAGGCTGACAGAACACATCATATAAGAATGGATAAAATACTCAGTAAAAGCGGAGAGCCTGTGCCAAGAGATGTTCCTTATGCAGCACTTGTTGAAAGCAATACGGAAATTGTTGTTCAGTACAGCAGATTAGATACATCAAGCAGTATGGCACTTATGACAACTATAGCATATCCTGTTGAATAGGGGGACATGGGTCTTGATATATATGGGAGTGGACTATGGCGATGCCAGAACAGGCATTGCCTCAACAGATGCAGGCGGAACTCTTGCCGTAACAAAGGGAAGCATAACTGAATATAACAAGCAAAAGCTTGCCCAAAAGCTATCTGATAAAATGAAAGAGCTCAACGCAGAAGCAATAGTAATGGGACTTCCTCTTAATATGAACGGAACAGAAGGGGAAAGAGCTTTAAAAACAAAAGAGCTTGCAAAAATACTCGAAGAAGAGTATAATTGTAAAGTGATTTTGTGGGATGAACGGTGTACAACTGTAATGGCTCATAATATTATGAATTTTACCGATACAAGAGGTAAAAAAAGAAAGCAGACGGTTGACAGCCTTTCAGCTGTTTTGATTTTGCAGTCATATATTGATTTTAAAAATAAAAATCTATAAAGGAGAAAAAATATGGATTTATCTGCATTACGTAATGTTTCTTACGGTCTTTATATCGTAGGTGTAAATTATGAGGGAAAAGAAACAGGCTGTGTAATCAATACCTGTATGCAGCTTACAAGTCAAAACCCTCTCTTTGCAATTTGTCTTAATAAGGATAATTATACTTATCAGGCTATTAAGCAAGCAGGTGTTTTCAGCCTTTCTATACTTTCTGAGCAAACAGAACCTTCCGTTATAGGAACTTTCGGATTTAAAAGCGGAAGAGATACAGATAAATTTGCACAGGTAAAAAGACAACAGCAGGACGGAACGCCTATACTTACTGAAAACGTTTGCGCAAATCTTATTTTAAAGGTTGAACAGATAATCGATGTAGAAACTCATTGTCTGATTACAGCAAGACTTGTAAATACTGTAACAGGGGACAGCAAAAATCCTATGACATATTCTTATTATCATAAGGTTATAAAAGGAAGCGCACCGAAGAGCGCACCCACATATCAAGAAAATGCTGTTGTGGAAAATGAAGACAGCGTTGAATATGTTTGCAGTGTCTGTGGATATGTTCATAAGGGAGAGCTTCCCGACGACTTTATATGCCCTATATGTAAAGTACCTAAAGAAAATTTCAGAAGAAAGTAGAAAAACTGCCCTGATTTTCAGGGCAGTTTTTTTAGAAGTTTATTGCAAACTGTTCTGCGGGTAATCCGTTTTTGTCAAAGAGGGAAACCTCGGGGAAATTTCCGTAAGCATATCTAATACCCTTAGGCTGAGCAACAGAGCTTGTAAGAACAAGAGTGTTTCCTTCAAGGGTTGCAGTAGCGGGATAGTATTTTCCCGAAGCATCTTTGATTTCAAACCCTGTTCCGTTAGTTACTGTTGTCCAGTCTTTTCCGCCCGGTGTTTTTTCAGTCTGGAAGAAAAGACCTTTGTCAACATTGGAAAGTGTTACTTTTACAGTGCTTCCGCTTACCTGATGTGATTTATAAACAGGATTTTTCTTAAACTGTGTCATTCCGTAGAAATCACGAAGTGTTGCGTGTGCGGCACGTACAGCTACAGGTTCTTTATCCTGTGGGTGACGGTCATCAAACTCACCGCAGTCTATATTTACGGAATATGTGCAGTTTTCGTTTGTGATTGCCGCTTTTTTCTGAAGTTCACGAAGGTCAAAACGGTTATCGTGTCCGTAACGGATCTCCTGAATTATTGTAAAGGTCATATCGTTGTTTTTGAAAACACGGCGCCAAGAGCTTACAAGAGTGCTGAGTGTCTCATCATAAGTAGTGTTACCCATATCTCCACCGCCCTGATACCAAAGCACTCCTCTAACGGTATATTTTCTCAAAGGATAAATCATTCCGTTGTACATTCTTGAGGCTATCAAACGCTGCTCAGGGTCATTTTTTTGATTGATTGGGTTAACTAAAATTGCATCGGACGCAGGTAACCACGAAGCCGCTAAGGTTCCACTCTCAGCGGATTGTATAATTCCTACAGGTACACCTGTCTGATTGTAAATTTCTCTTGCAAAGAGATAGCCGACAACAGAGAAGTGGTAGTATTGCTCTGTGCCCATAGTGCTTACCTGTACCCATTTGTCGTTTTGACCTGCACAGTCATCAAGGGCTTCTTTAGATGGGTTTGTCCAAACGTGGAAAAGACGGATATTGTCGGGAACAGGGGTATTTAAAAGAGTTTTATCCTTAAGCATTCCTATCCAGAAAATAATATTCGACTGCCCGGAACAGATATATACGTCGCCAACTAAAATGTTTTTAAGCTCTTTTGTAACACCGTTACAGGAAAGAGTCATATCATAGGGACCGCCTGCATTTCCTGTGTCTACCATTACTTCAAATTTACCTTTTTTACAATTGCCTGTAAATTTCTTGCCTCTGAAAGTTACCGTTACAGTACCGTCGGAGGTAAACTCACCCCAAACACGTACTTTTTCATTTCTTTGAAGCACCATATTGTCAGAAACCAATTTAGGAAAAGTAAAGGTGCCGTTTGCTGAAGGCGTTGAAGATGTGCTTGAAGAATTGTCAGAAACTGAAGAAGATGAGTTTGAAACTTCTGAGCCGACAGGAGTACTTTCATTTGAGTCTGTGGTAGAAGAACTGCTTTGCTCAGTATTTGAAATGTCTGATATATCCGAAGAGGCTAAGGAAGGATTTGCCTGCTTTCCTGCACAGCCGAAAAGAATTGTTGAAACAAGGAGAAGTGCGATTAAAATTAAACTTTCTTTCATTTTAAAACCACCTTTTTGCTTCTAATTATAAAAATAGATATGATAATTATATATCTATAATTATATAATACCTTTATATTTTTTCTTTGTAAAGAATTTTTTTTGCAACATTTTTTTATTTTCGAAACATTAAAACGAGGCTGTAATTTTTTACAGCCTCGTTTAGCCATTTTTTAGAAGTTTATTGCAAACTGTTCTGCGGGTAAGCCGTTTTTATCAAAGAGTGAAACCTCGGGGAAATTTCCGTAAGCATATCTGATACCCTTAGGTTGAGCAACAGAGCTTGTAAGAACAAGAGTGTTTCCATCAAGAGTTGCAGTAGCGGGAAAGTATTTTCCCGAAGCGTCTTTGATTTCAAAGCCTGTTCCGTTGGTTACTGTTGTCCAGTCTTTTCCACCAGGTGTTTTTTCTGTCTGGAAGAAAAGACCCTTGTCGATATTGGAAAATGTTACTTTTACAGTGCTTCCGCTTATCTGATGTGATTTATAAACAGGATTTTTCTTGTATTCAGTCTTTCCGTAGAAATCACGTAGGGTTGCCTGTGCCGCACGTACAGCGACAATTTCCTTATCCTGAGGATGAATATCATTAACCTCACCGCAATCTATAGTGACACAATAGGTGCAGTTTTGAATGGCAGTTGCTGCCTTTTTCTGAAGCTCACGAAGCTCAAACCAGTTTTGTTGTCCGTATCGGGGA
Source organism: Oscillospiraceae bacterium (assembly GCA_015067255.1). NCBI lineage: Bacteria > Bacillati > Bacillota > Clostridia > Eubacteriales > Oscillospiraceae > Oscillospiraceae bacterium. The sequence continues at coordinate 39,777 of SVMS01000012.1, read as the reverse complement.
AGCTGAACTATTGTAAAGGTCATCTTATCGTTGTTGAAAACACGGCGCCAGGAGCTTACAAAGACCTCAAGAGTTTTGTCATAGGTAGTGTTGCCCAAATCGCTTTCACCTTGATACCAAAGAACACCTTTGACTGTATATTTTCTTAAAGGATGCACCATTCCGTTATACATTCGGGAGGGTATTAAACGTTGAGCGGCATCTTGCGCCTGATTGATAGAGTTGACCTTGCTTACATCAGCTTGAGGCAACCACGAAGCCGCTAAGGTTGCGCCCTCTGCAGCCTGGATAATTCCTATGGGGACGCCTGTTTTTTCATGAAGCTCTCTTGCATAAAGATATCCGAGAGCTGAAAAGCTGTCATAATGTCCTACACCCATAGTGCTTGTCTGTACCCACATATCATATCTGCTTGTGCAATCCTCAAGAGGCTTTTCCGAAGGCTTTGTCCAAACGTGGAAAAGACGGATTTCATCGGGAACAGGAGTGTTTAAAAGAGTTTTATCCTTAAGTGCTCCTACTTGCATAAGAACGTTGGATTGTCCTGAGCAAATGTATACATCGCCGATTAAAATGTTTTTAAGCTGTTTTGTAACTCCGTTGCAGGAAAGAGTCATATCGTAGGGGCCGCCTGCATCTCCTGTTTTTACAGTTACTTCAAAGAAACCGTTTTTGCAAGTACCGGTAAAGCTCTTGCCGTTAAGGGATACTGTTACAGTGCCGTCAGAGGAAAACTCGCCCCAAACACGTACAGATGCATTTCTTTGAAGCACCATATTGTCAGCAACTAAACGGGGAAGAGTAAAAGCGCCGTTTGCTGATGGAATTGAAGATGTGCTTGAAGATGAATTTGAAACATCTGAGCTGACGGGAATACGGTCATTTGAAGCTGCGGAAGAACTGCTTTGGTTGGTATTTGAAGTGTCAGATATGTCTTGAGAAACAGGAATTCTTTCTAAAGAGGAGCCTGTTTGATTTCCTGTACAGCCTGCAAGAATTGCTAAAATAAGAAATGAAATTAAAATTAAGCTTTTTTTCATTTGTTACTCCTCCTTTATTTTTCCTGACTTATCTAATTCAACAAGAAAAGTATCTGCCGGCATAGAGTCTTTGTTATATAAAACAGCCATATCGGCACAGTAGTTTGCCCAAGCATAGCGCACAGAAACAGGCTTTATATTTTCATCGTAGGTTAAAACTACAGTGTTGCCGTCCAAATGAGCAGAAGCACCATACCAGGCACGGCCGTCGGGACTAATTTCAAAAGCAAGCTCAGCGTTGCCCTTGATAATCATTCCCTCGTCGTTTGAAAATGTCAGTCTTAGAGTGTTATCTTTAAACTCTGTTTTTTGCAAAACAGGGGAGTCGGGATATTTTCCGTTATAAAGAGCATTTAAGGTAGCGTATGCCGCACGTAATGCTACAGGCTCTTTGTCAAAAGGATGAATGTTATTTTTTTCACCTAAATCTATGTTTACAGATATAGTGCAGTTGTCAAGCTCCTCTGATACCTTTCTTTGCATAACTCTGATTTCGGGCCAGTTTTGTATCCAGGAGTCTCCGCAACCAACAAGCTCAATTATTGTAAAGGGAAGCTTAGGCTGTTCGAATTTTTCTCGCCAGCAATTTATCATTTCGGTAAGGAAAATGTCGTATTGATAGGACTGATTTTCACCCTGATACCAGATTACAGATTTAAAAGTACCCTTTAAAATAGGGGAGAGCATCGTATTATACATATGAGAAGCGGTACGTACCCAGTAATAGTCATTACGAGTTTCCTGATATATGGGCGGAAGCTGAGAGGCTTTTTCCTCCGGAAGCCAAGATGCGACAATGGTATCACCCGCAGCACAAACAACTATTCCGATAGGACATTTAAGCTCTTCAGCCATTTTTTCGGCAAAGTAATATCCTACGGCTGAAACATTGGGAAGAGAATCCTGCATATTAAGCCATACCATATCAGTATCTGTCATAGGAGTAGTTACGGGAGCTTTAAGCTGTAAAACAGGAACGGTGGCGACACGAACATCCCTTGAAGCCTGCTGAGGCGGTGTGGAAAACTCGGACAAGGTAAATTGCATATTTGATTGACCTGCGCAAAGGAAAACCTCGCCAAACCAAACGTCATTGATTGTCTTTTTCTCTTTTTGAGTATAAACAGTAATAGTGTTACCCTTTGAAGCTTCTTCGGTGCGAATTAACAGTTCAAAAGTGCCGTTTACACATTCTCCGTAATAAAAAGTATCATTTACACAAACGGCAACAGGGCAATCTTCGGTATAACTACCCCAGAATTTAATAACAGAATTTTGTTGTAAAACGGCTTTTTCGCCAATAAGATCGGGAATTTTTAAATCTTCACTTTCGGGAACAGAGGTGTTTACTGTAAAATTAGCTTTTGTTATAGGCTTTTTTTTAGAGTCTTTGCCTGCTGAACAGCCGCAAAGAGCACCTGCCGCAAAAATACCGGTAGCAAGAATAGTAGCGTAAAAAAGCTTATTTTTCATATTTAAAACCACCTTTCTATTTTTAATTATATCAAAAAAACAAAAAAGTTAAATACTGTAAATTATATTTATCTACAATATTTTATATTAAAATCAAATAATGAAAAAATAATATATTTATTTGTCAAACATACTTGAAATTAAGCTGATTTTAATATATAATACTAAGTTGAGAGAAAAAATAAAGAGGAGTTAAAAATGAGCAAGGTTGGTTTTGATAACGAAAAATATCTTACAATGCAATCGCAGCATATCAGAGAGCGTATTTCTCAGTTTGGCGGCAAGCTTTATCTTGAGTTTGGCGGCAAGCTGTTTGACGATTATCACGCTTCCCGTGTTTTGCCCGGTTTTCAGCCTGACAGTAAGCTTAAAATGCTTTTACAGCTTAAGGAACAGGTTGAGGTTGTTATTGTAATTAACTCTTCTGATATAGAAAAAAACAAGCTCAGAGGCGACTTGGGAATTACCTATGACCTGGATGTTATAAGACTTATTGACAGCTTCAGAAATGTAGGAATTTATGTAGGCAGTGTTGTTATAACCCAATTTAAAGGCCAGACAGTTGCAGAAGCTTTTCAAAAACGTTTGGAAAGCTTAGGTGTAAAAGTATACCGCCACTATCCGATAGACGGATACCCTTCTGATATTGCTAAAATAGTAAGTGATGACGGCTACGGAAAAAATGAGTATATAGAGACAACGAGAGACCTTGTGGTTGTTACAGCCCCAGGTCCCGGAAGCGGAAAAATGGCTACATGTCTTTCTCAGCTTTATCACGAGCATAAGCGTAATATTAAAGCGGGCTATGCAAAATTCGAAACCTTTCCTATTTGGAATTTGCCTTTACAGCATCCTGTAAATCTTGCATATGAAGCGGCAACAGCGGACCTTAACGATGTCAATATGATAGACCCGTTTCACTTGGAGGCTTATGGACAAACAACAGTAAATTACAATAGAGACGTAGAAATTTTCCCTGTTGTAAAAGCTATGTTTGAAAAAATTACAGGAACCTGTCCTTATAAATCGCCTACCGATATGGGAGTAAATATGGCGGGTAACTGTATAATAGATGATAATCTTGTTATGCAGGCATCTAAACAGGAGATTTTGCGCCGTTATTATGTGGCTCTTTGTGATCAGAAAAAAGGCTTGATTGACCAAGAGGTTGTATATAAATTAGAGCTTCTTATGAAAAAAGCTTCAATTACTGTTTATGACAGAAAGGTTATCGCACCTGCTTTGCAAAAATCAGCTTTGACGGGAGCACCCGCAGCGGCAATGCAGTTAAAGGACGGTACTATTGTAACAGGAAAAACCTCTTCCTTGTTAGGCGCTTCCTCAGCGTTACTTTTAAATGCACTTAAAGCTCTTGCGGGTCTTGATGATGAGCTTCATCTTATTTCTCCTGTTATTATTGAGCCTATACAGCATTTAAAGGTTGACCATTTGGGCAACAGAAACCCAAGATTGCATACAGACGAGGCGTTGGTTGCACTTTCAATTTGTGCGGCAACAGACCCTAAAGCAGAGCTTGCTATGGAGCAGCTTTCAAAGCTTCGAGGCTGTGAAGTTCATTCGTCGGTTATTCTTTCCTCGGTAGATGAAAACGTTTTCAAACGTTTAGGTGTAAATTTAACCTGCGAACCCTCGTTCAGACATTCATCTGCAAAAATATAATATTACTTTCGATGAAGCTTTCAGGTAAAACTGAAAGCTGAGAAAACTCTGGAGAATTTCGATTTTTCGAATGCCGAAGGTGCAAGGCTTAAAAGCTGAATCTCTCAGGCAAAAAGACAGAGATGTAAAATATATAACTGTCTTTTTTTCTGAGTTGATATATTATTTTATTTAAGAAAAGGAGACAAAAATGTTAGCAATTGTACAGGAAATCAACAAGTATCTTTCCGATATTATTCTTGTTGTACTCTTAATCGGAACAGGCTTGTTTTTTACAATTAAAACAAGATTTGTTCAGGTGCGTTGCTTTGGAGAGGGAATAAGAAATATCTTCAAAAGAAACAAGTCTGAAAAAAGTAAACATTCTATGAGCTCGTTTCAGGCATTGACAACGGCTATAGCGGCACAGGTAGGTACAGGAAATATAGTAGGTGCCTGCGGAGCTATTCTTATCGGTGGTCCCGGTGCGATTTTTTGGATGTGGATAATTTCTTTCTTCGGAATGGCTACAATATATGCCGAAGCGGTTTTAGCACAGGAAACAAGAATAAAAGGGGAAGACGGCTCAATAAAAGGCGGACCCGTTTATTACATAATGCGTGCATTTAATAATAAATTCGGAAAATTCCTCGCAGGATTTTTTGCGGTAGCTTGTATTATTGCTTTAGGATTTATAGGCTGTATGGTACAGTCTAACTCTATCGGTTCAACCTGTGAAACAGCTTTTGGAGTACCCTCTTGGATTGTTGGAATAATAATTGCGGCTATTTCAGGCTTTATTTTCATAGGCGGTGTAAGCAGAATAGCAAAGGTAACGGAAAAGCTTGTACCTGTTATGGCAATTCTTTATATTTTGGGAAGTATCGTAGTTCTTGCAGTACGTGTAAAATATATTCCCGAAACAATAGGTATTATATTCAAATATGCCTTTGTGCCTAACGCTATTTTGGGCGGCAGTATTGGTCTTGCCCTTAAGGAAGCAATAAGTCAGGGTGTAAAAAGAGGTCTCTTCTCCAATGAAGCGGGTATGGGCTCAACTCCTCACGCACACGCTTTGGCAAATGTTGAAACGCCTCACAATCAAGGAACAATGGCTATGATAGGCGTATTCATTGACACCTTTGTTGTTTTGACAGCAACGGGAATTGTAATTGTTTCAACTCTTTATGCAGGCAACGGTATTTTATCCGGCGGAGCAGCAGCGGGAGTAGAAAAAACAAATATGGCTCAATTGGCATTTTCAAGCGTTTTCGGAAATACCTTTGGAAATTCATTTGTTGCAATATGTCTCTTGTTCTTTGCTTTTTCCACTATATTAGGCTGGAACTTATTTGGAAAAATAAATGTTGAATATCTGTTTGGTAAAAAAGCTACTTACGTATATTTAGTTCTTGCAGTAATATTCATTTTCTTAGGCTCTTGCGTTTCCAATAAGTTGGCTTGGGAGCTTTCGGATATGTTTAATCAGCTAATGGTAATACCAAACGTTATTGCTTTGCTTGCCCTTTCGGGAATAGTCGCTTCAGCAGCGAGAAACAAGAAGAAGTAATTTAAAAACGCCTCAAATTTTTTGAGGCGTTTTTTGTATATTGGTTTACTTATCAAAGCCCGGGTTAAAGGCAAAAAAGTTTTTGCTGTAAAATAAGCTTTAGGCATTTTTCAAAAATATTTACTTTATATGAGAAATATGCTAAAATATAAATGGTAATATGGGTTTCTTAATAGTTGTGACATCATTATAACAATGAGGTGAAACGATGAAAAAATATCTATTATTTTTTATTTGTTTGACAATTATCTTTTCATTTGTTGCTTGTACTAATAATGTTGAGTTTACGGAAACCGAAAATAAAACCATTGTGTCAACCGACGGCACCGAATATACTTTTGTCGGTAACGAGGGTAGAGTTTGGTGCTTTGGAGAAAGAAATTTTATTGGTCATATAAAGGGAGAAAAAAAGTCATTTGTTCATCTTCTCAGTAAAACGAAGACAGGAATGTATTCTGTGAATGGCAGTCAAGATGTTTTGGTAAGATATTTTCCTGATAATGAGTTTTCCGCTATATATGTAAAATCCGAATTACTGAAAACGGAAGTTGCCCTTGATACTTGTATTAGATTTGAGTTTGTAAAAGGTCCGCTTTTTAATAATGAGAAAACAACAATTTCAAAAAAGAGGATAACTGAATGCGAACAATTTCTTAATGAAATCAAAAACGGACAAAAGGCAAAAGATGCGGGATTGTATGATTTAGTAAAGCAACCTGATGGAATGTTGAAAAACTGCTATGTTTACGGGTATGTTTGTGGAGTTTTGCAGGATGATGTCAACTTAGTTATTCCTTTGGAGGTAATGTCATTTGATGACAAAGCATACTCAATCAAGATTGATGATATCGAGTATGCTCTATCAAAAGAATGGATAGATAAATTGACAAACGAATAAAGTGTAATTATCTGTTAATAAAAAAAGGGGTATTATATGTGTTATTTTCTTTATGGTGCAGTTAATAACGGCATAAACGACGACGATTATAAAAAAGCGACAAAAGATGCCGAATATCATTTTAATTGCGGTGATATTAACTCAGTAAACAATTGTGTTGAAAACTGCGGCACAGGTTACAGAATAACATTGAATCATTGTGATTGTGATACCGCCATAGGTCAAAAGAATACAAACAAAAATCAATTAAAAAATTTAGAAGAACTGTTGCTATATATTAAGAAAGTGCGCGGAATAAAACATATATTGATAAGTAAAAATTGGTGGAAAGAAACCAATAATAAGCAAGAAACGGTACATATAGACGATATTGACATTTTATCTTTTCTTGCAAACATGGAAGACAACTGTTTATATAAAATAGAGTTGTATAAAAAATATTATTAGTTTACCATTTTGTCAAAACCAAATTTTTATAAATTGAGCAGACGAGTTTTCTCGCCTGCTCTTTATTTGTGTGTTTATTACTTATCAAAACCGGGGTTAAAGGCAAAAAAGTTTTTGCTGTTAAGATTGTCTAAGGTAATTCTCAAGCCTTCACCGAAGCGTTGGTAGTGCACGATTTCACGCTCACGCAAATACTTAATAACATCTCTTACGTCAGGATCATCTACAAGACGTAAAATATTGTCATAGGTCAGTCTTGCTTTTTGCTCTGCGGCAAGGTCTTCGTTAAGGTCTGCTATTACGTCGCCGGTTGATTGGAAGGTAGCGGCAGTAAAGGGGTCTCCGGAAGCGGCTACAGGGTATATTCCGGTTGTATGGTCTACAAAGTAGGTATCAAAACCTGAACACTTGATTTGCTCTGTAGAAAGATTTCTTGTAAGCTGATAAAGAACAGCGCTTACTATTTCCATATGAGCAAGCTCTTCTGTACCTACATCAGTCAGTATACCTATAACCTCTTTATAAGGAGCAGCGTAGCGTTGGCTAAGATATCTTAACGCTGCACCTGTCTCACCGTCCGGACCGCCGAGCTGTGATATGATGATTTTTGCTGCTGCGGGGTCAGGTCTTTTAATATTTACGGGATATTGAAGCTTTTTATCATAAGTCCACATAATGTCATTCTCCCTTTCTTTGCCAAGGCCAAGGCTTGTTTATCCAAGACCAACCATCATCGTCAGCGGCATCTTCAAATGTTAACGGACCGCAAGCTTCTGTATATTGTGCGGTAGCTTTCTTTTTCATTTCCAATACTTTTTTGAAATATTCTTTAGCCTCTCTGTTGTCAGGATGAGTATCTAAAAAGAGGGCGGTTTCAAGCAATAAGAAATCGCAAATCTGAACTCTTTTTAAAAGCTTATCGTTGCTTTGGTGTTCCATCAGTCAAGAGCCTCCCCAAGAAAAGGTTTGTCAAGCTCTGCAAACATGGTGCCTCTCATAAGCGACATTTCAGGCTCATAAATTTTTTGCCATTTTTGCATTGGTACATATGCCATAGCCAATGGCAACATATCAACGCAATTGCCTATATTAGTTTCCAAGTTGATTTCTCCCTTGTGTTTTTTGCGATAAAATTCATCGCTGTTACAGTATATGAAAAAATATGAAATTTTGTCATTGACTTGTATAAAAAATTTTGTTAAACTTAAAAATCATAAAACACGAAAGGAAGGGGTATATGAATAAGATTATAGATATTTTGACTGATATTATATATCCTAAAAGATGTGTTTTTTGCGGAGATGTTTATGACGAGCATACCATATGCGACGAATGTCTTAAAAAGATGCCACGTACATACTGTCATCCCATTCTTCCTATGGTTGCAAAGAAAGGAAATAAATTATATCTTAAGTGTATTGTTTCACCGCTTTATTACGGTGATATTGTCCGTTCTGCAATACTTGCACTTAAGTTTTATAAAAGATATGCTGCGGCAGAGCCTTTAGCTGTTATGATGTCTGATGCGGTGCTTGGTAATTATCATTATTCAGACGTAGATATGATTATTCCGGTACCTCTTTCAAGATTTAGAAAAAATAAGCGTACATATAATCAATCTGAGATGCTCGCAACAGAGCTTTCGAAGCTTATAGGTGTCCCTGTCAATGCGGAAATACTTTTTAAAATTAAAAATACCAAGGCTCAATCCACTATAAAGAAAAAATCCAAAAGAATGAAAAATATAAAGAATGTTTATAAAGTGAAAAACAGCGAATTGATAAAGGATAAAAACATTCTTCTTGTTGATGATGTAGTAACAACAGGAGCTACCTTGAACGAATGTGCAAAAGTGCTGGTTGAAGCAGGGGCTGCTAAAGTAGTGGCTGTCGCAGCGGCGCAATCCTGCAGATGAATAAAAAAGACAGATTTCAAATTGAAATCTGTCTTTTTTAAGCTCTGTTTTGTTCTTTTATGGCTCTGTCCATAGCTCTTGAAGCATCTTTTTTAGCTTGAGTTTCACGCTTGTCATAGATTTTTTTACCTTTGCAAACGCCTAACTGTACTTTTACAAGACTGCCCTTAAAATATACCGATAGAGGAATAAGAGTAAGTCCGTCTTGCTTTACATAGCCCAAAAGACGCATAATTTCTTTTTTGTGCATAAGTAGCTTTCTTTGCCTTAAAGGGTCTTTATTAAAGATGTTTCCTTTTTCATAGGGAGAAATGTGCATTCCTCTTACAAAAATTTCACCTTTGTCTGATATTGAGCAAAAAGAATCCTTTAAATTTATTTTACCCTGCCTTATGGATTTAACCTCTGTTCCGCAAAGCTCAATACCTGTTTCGAAGCTTTCTTCTATAAAATAATCGTGATATGCTTTTTTATTTTGAGCTACGGTTTTAGTTTGTTCCATAGCATAATCTCTCCTGTTTTAAATTTAAGGCATAAGCTGGAACCAAGTAGGAACCCAACGTTCACCGCCTGTGCTTGAAGGCTTGTTCAAGGTAATTCCGTTTTCTACAAGAATAGAGGAAGAGCCGCCGTCAAGACGGGCAGCATTGAAACAGCCATAGTCAAGCATAATTTCCTGCGCTTTTTTCATAGTAATACCTATACTGTGACCGGGCTGACGTCCGTCAATAACTACAAAAAGAACAGTGCCTTCCTGACGTTGACCGATTAAAGTAACAGGTCCTATACCTTTACCGCCGTCACCGTACATCTTTGTAGGCTCACCGTTAACAATAAGATAAGGCTCAAATTCAATGGCATCTCTGTAGTTTTTATCCATAATTTCGTCTACAGTGCCTCTGAAAAGTGTTAAAATACCGTCTTTGTCAAAACCGATCATCTGATGAATAGTAGCCTCGGGATTTTGAATATCAAAAATTTCTCCGTCAACAATAAGCATACCGGTAGCACGCTCTCCCTTGCCGACACCGCCTGCATCGGGGAAGCCTGCAGCATTTACGGCAACTAAACCGCCGTCCTCCTTTGAGCCTGAAGAAACCCATTCGCCCCAGACACCGTAACGGTCAGTAACACCCATATCTATTTTATTGGGGTTGTAAATTACAAGAACATGACCTCTGTAATTATTGCCGCTTATGTCCATAATTTTATAGGGCTGATTTTTATCTTCGGGTAAAAGTCTCTCATCGTCAATTTTGTTGGTATCAATTTCAATAAGAGAATTATCAGAAATTTTACCTGAGTCATCAATTTTATTTTCATTAAGCACCTTTTGAATTGCATCATCATCATAAAATGTGGTAGCAAGCCATTGATGGCGCATTGTTGCCATAGCAGTTGTTACAAGCGTTGTACGGAAGCCTTTATAAGGACCGTATAAAAGAAAAAGTCCGCTTGAAAGACCAACAGCAACAGTTATTACAATTGTGAAAAAATATTTTTTAATAAAATCTATATTCATAAAATTAAATCCTTCTTTAAAATAAGGCTTTATTTATAGGATGTTAAATTACCAAATTATATTTTACTATATATTTAGCTTTTCGTCAAGAGTTTACGCATAATAATGATTGTAGTTTATTGAAACGCCAAAAAGCGTTTCAATAAGCCGATTTTATCGGCTTTGTACAATTAAATTTTTAAGAAATTTAATTGTACACGACACTTATTTCAATGGTTATGGTCAAATTTTCTTTGAAAATTTGTTTCTAAATCAAAGATTTAGTATTTAAACAGTAATTTTTATTACTGTTTCGACTAACTATAACCATTATAAAGTATCTCCTATATTTTATTGTATATTATCTTTTTAAATTCAAATAATATAGTAAAATAACTAATAATTGAGAGGAATAGCACAATGCAATATTTGCAGACATTTATTACCGGTGCAATTATATGTGTAATAGGTCAGATTTTAATAGATAAAACTAAGCTGACGCCCGCAAAAATTTTAACAGGATATGTTGTTGCAGGCGTTATTCTTACAGGATTAGGAATTTATGAATATGTGGTTGATTTCGGAGGAGCAGGCGCTACTGTACCGCTGTTGGGCTTTGGATATTCTTTAGCTAAAGGTGTACAAAAGGCAATAGAGGAGCACGGTCCAATAGGAATTTTAACAGGCGGCATCACAGGAACAGCGGCAGGCATTTCGGCAGCTGTATTTTTCAGTCTTCTTGCGGCAATAATTTTTAAATCAAAGTCAAAAAAATGAGGCTGTAAAAAAATCTACAGCCTCATTTTTTAGGGAATAGGAAAAAATGTGCAGAATCTGTCAATTTCGCGCCGACAAAGCCTTGTCGGCGGTTACCCGACGGCGTACAGAGGTACTCCGAGGGCGAAATTGGCAGATAGCATAAAACGTATATTTATTGAAAGAATTATCTAAAAGATGTTTTTCTATTATTTTTGTTTTTTTCATAATATTATGGTATTATGTTTCTTTATTTACTTGTTTTATGCGCTCTGCGCTTTTTTTACATTCCCTTTTATTATTTTAAATTTTTAATAGTTTGCTTGACTTGTTCAAGCATACGGGTATATTTTTCCTTCTTTGCTTTTTCTTCGTCAATTACCTTTGCAGGAGCCTTTGAAACAAATTTTTCGTTTGAAAGCTTATTATCAACACGGGCAATTTCGCCTTCAAGACGAACAATTTCTTTATTCAAACGCTCAAGCTCTTTTTCAATATCTACAAGCTCACCGAAAGGAATAAATATTTTTGCACCGTCGCAAACAACAGTTACCATTCCGTTGGTGTCAACATCGCTGTTTACATAAATGTCAGCAGCAGAGCAAAGACGAACGAAAAATGCTTTTCCGTTTTCAAAAATTTCACCGTTTTCAGCTTCGATATAAAGGTTTGCTTTTTTGGAAGGAACAACATTCATTTCTGTACGTATTGCGCGAACACCCTTGATAGCTGCAATTATCTTTTCCATTTGCTCTTCAGCATCTTTAAAGCAAAGCTTTTCATCAAAATCAGGGTATTCAGCAGTCATAATTGTATCGCCGTTGTGGGGAAGCTGTTGCCATATTTCCTCTGTTATAAAGGGCATAATGGGGTGAAGAAGCTTTAATGTTGAAGATAAAACATAGCAGAGAGTTTTCTGAGCATCCTTGTTTGTGGGGTTTTCTTTGTCAAAAAGTCTTGTTTTTGAAAGCTCAATATACCAGTCGCAAAGAACATCCCATATAAAATCATAAAGCTTTGAAAGAGCAATACCTATTTCAAACTTATTTAGATTTTCATTAACCTCTCCTGCAACTGTATTGAATTTTGATAAAATCCACTTATCCTCGGGTGCAGGATTTTCGGGCAATTCAAGAGTATCAATGTCAAGATTCATCAATGCAAAACGGGCAGCATTCCATATCTTATTTGCAAAGTTTCGGGACGCCTGCACCTTTTCATCGTAAAAACGCATATCGTTTCCGGGTGCGTTTCCTGTAACAAGAGTAAATCTGAGAGCATCAGCGCCGTATTTTTCAATAACTTCAAGAGGGTCAATGCCGTTTCCAAGAGATTTGGACATTTTTCTGCCCTGTGAATCTCTGACAATTCCGTGAATAAATACGTGCTTAAAGGGCTCCTTCTTCATATGCTCCATACCGGAGAAAATCATTCTTGCAACCCAGAAGAAAATGATGTCATAGCCTGTAACAAGAACGCTTGTGGGATAGAAATATTCAAGCTCCTTTGTTTTGTCGGGCCAACCCAAAGTAGAGAAGGGCCAAAGAGCAGAAGAGAACCAGGTGTCAAGCACATCCTCTTCCTGCTTCATTTTGCCGCCGCACTTGGGACAAACCCAAACATCTTCCTTAGATACAACCATTTCTCCGCAATCCTGACAATAGAACGCAGGAATTTGATGTCCCCACCAAAGCTGACGGGAAATACACCAATCGTGAACATTTTCCATCCAGTGAAGATATGTTTTTGAAAAACGGTCGGGGACAAATTCAACACGTCTGTCCTCAACTACGTTAATAGCTTCTTGAGCTAAAGGCTTCATTTTAACAAACCATTGAGAAGAGGTGATAGGCTCAACGCTGTTTCCACAACGGTAACACTTGCCTACGTTGTGAGTTATAGGCTCAATTTTAACAAGCAGTCCTAAAGCCTCTAAATCCTCAACAACAGCTTTTCTTGCATCAAAACGGGAAAGACCTTCGTACTTGCCGCCGTTTTTGTTTACAACTGCATTTTCATCAAAAATAAGAACTTCTTCAAGGTTGTGGCGCTTTCCTACCTCATAGTCGTTAGGGTCGTGACAGGGGGTAATTTTAACACAGCCTGTACCGAAATCCTTTTCTACATATTCGTCTGCAATTACGGGGATTTCTTTGTTTACAAGAGGAAGAATAAGAGTTTTGCCAACTAAATGAGCATATCTTTCATCCTCAGGGTGAACAGCAACAGCAGTATCTCCCAACAAGGTTTCGGGACGTGTAGTAGCTATTATTACAAACTCGTCAGAATCCTTAACAGGATACTTTATGTGCCAGAAATTGCCCTGTTCCTCAGCATATTCAACCTCAGCATCTGATAAAGCAGTGGTACAGCTGGGGCACCAGTTTATAATTTTATTGCCCTTGTAAATAAGTCCCTTTTCATAAAGGTTAACAAAAACCTCACGAACAGCCTTTGAACAGCCCTCATCCATAGTAAAGCGTTCTCTTTCCCAGTCGCAAGAGGACCCCAATTTTTTAAGCTGTTGAATAATACGGTTACCGTAAAGGTTTTTCCATTCCCATACACGCTCAATAAAAGCTTCACGACCTAAATCGTAACGGGTTTTGCCCTCTTTACGCAAATTTTCTTCAACCTTTATCTGAGTTGCAATACCAGCGTGGTCTGTACCGGGAAGCCATAAAGCTTCATAGCCTTGCATTCTCTTGTGACGGATAAGAATATCCTGTAAGGTTTCATCAAGAGCGTGGCCCATATGAAGCTGACCTGTTACATTGGGTGGGGGAATAACTATTGTAAAAGGCTTTTTATCGGGATTTACCTCAGCGTGAAAATATCCGTTATCCTCCCAAAACTTATATATTCTGTCCTCAACCTCGTTTGGCTCATAAATCTTATTGAGCTCTTTTGCCATCGTAATTCACATTCCTTTTTCGTGCAATTTATATTTTAATTTTAAAATTAACGCAATTTAACCCTTATTATATCAAAAATATGCTTTAAAATCAATAATAAATTAAGACTTTCTGCTAAGCACATAGTTGCAAATCCATTCTAAATACTCTGAATTTTCAAAGTGCTGAGCAGCTTCTATTCCTTCTTTGGTATATTGAAGTGCATATTCTTTCGCTTTTTCCAAGGAACAAAGAGTTACATAGGTGGCTTTTCCCTCGTTTGCATCCTTGCCTACTGTTTTTCCCATATCCTCGTTTGTGCTTATAACATCGAGAATATCATCGGTAACCTGAAAGGCTCTTCCTAAAGCATCACCGTAAGCGTACGCTTTTTCAAGCATATCGTATCTCTCAGCGGCAATACAGCCTAAAGCACAAGCGGCTTTAATAAGAGCGCCTGTCTTAAGAGAATGAAGCTTTCGCAAATTGTCAAAAGAAATTTCTTTATTTTCGTGCTCTAAATCTATAACCTGACCGCCTATCATTCCGTAAGCTCCGGAAGCAGTGTAAAGCTCGTTTAATGCCTTTAAAAGACAAGTATCACTAAAGCCTGCCTCTTTTCCTTTGTTTATAATAGTTTCGGCGGCAAAGTTAAGCAGTGCATCTCCTGCAAGTACAGCAATACCTTCTCCGAATACCTTGTGGCTTGTAGGTCTGCCTCTTCGCAAATCGTCATTATCCATACAGGGTAAGTCATCGTGTATCAAAGAATACGTGTGTATCATCTCAATTGCAGCTGCAAAGGGGAGTGCCTTTACAGCATCTTGACCGCAAGCTTCGCAGAAGCTTAACACAAGAACGGGACGAAGACGCTTTCCGCCTGCACAAAGGCTGTAATTCATAGCTTCAAAAATAGTTTTTTGAAGACTGTTTTCCTTTGGAACAGAGGTTGAAATATATTCATTTGCCATTTCTGAAAACTGCAAAAATTTATCTTTATAATTCATAGCTTCACCTAAAGATTACTTGTATCAAAATTTTGTTCTGTCATCTGAGAGGTTTCCTTGTCGGAAACAAGCATTGTCACTTTTTGCTCTGCTTTTTTCAAAAGGGTGTTACAATGCCCTGTAAGAGCAACGCCTTCTTCAAAAAGCTTTATAGCATCGTCTAAGGGCGCATTACCGCTTTCAAGAGCTTTTACGATTTCTTCTAAGCGTTTCAGGGCTGTTTCAAAGCTTATATTATTTTCATTCATTGGTACATTCAATCCTTTCAACAATACATTGAGCATTTCCGTCTTTAAGATTAATATTAAGAGAGTCGCCCTCTTTTAAAGCTTTAACGCTGTTTATGACCTTTCCTTCCTTGCTGGCAAAGGAAAAGCCTCTGCTTAAAACAGATAGGGGACTTAAAGCGTCAAGCTTTGCGGCAAGAACTCCAAGAGAGTCGCTTTTTTTGTTAAATAAAAGCTTTGAGCTGTTTTCAAGCTTGTTTATAATAAAATCCGCCGCAAGTTTTTTTTCGTCTATATACCGTTGCGGATTTTTTAAAAATTGGCTTTCGGAAAGACGCTTAAGCTTTTCTCTGTAATTGCTTATATCTCTTGCTACAATAAGCTCTAATCTTTTTGAAACATTGTCAAATTTAGTTATAAGCTCTGCTGTGTCGGGAACGGCAAGCTCAGCAGCGGCAGAGGGAGTGGGCGCTCTGAGGTCAGCGACAAAATCGGCAATTGTAAAATCGGTTTCGTGTCCTACTGCAGAAATTACAGGTACATTTGAAGAAGCAATTGTTCTTGCAACGTTTTCATCGTTAAATGCCCATAAATCTTCAAGAGAGCCGCCGCCACGTCCGCAGATAATAACATCTACGGGATTTTGATTAAAATATTTTAAGGCTGTAGCTATTTGCTCGGGAGCGCCGTCACCCTGAACAAGCACAGGGTATAAAATAACCCTTGCCATAGGGAAGCGGCGTCCTAAAACATTTATAATATCTCTTATAGCCGCACCTGTAGGAGCAGTAATAACTCCGACAGTTGACGGAATTTTAGGGATTTTTTTCTTTCTTTCGAGGCTGAAAAGACCTTCTGAAGCAAGCTTTTCTTTAAGCTGTTCATAAGCTAAATTTAAGTCGCCTATTCCATCGGGTATCATATTTTCTATATAAAATTGATACTGACCGTCACGGGCAAAGACAGAAACACGTCCCAAAGCTATTACCTTCATACCGTCCTTAGGCATAAATTTGAGCTTTTGGGTATTACCCTTGAACATAACAGCACGAATGGCAGACTCTTCGTCCTTTAAGCTCATATAAAAGTGACCGCTTTTATAGTGATTTGTAAAATTGGAAATCTCGCCCTTGACATAGCAGGAGGATAAATTTACATCTCCTTCTAAAAGCAGTTTTACGTAATTATTAAGTTCTTTAACCGACAGTACAAGCTTTTTTTCGGGCATATTTTTGTTACCGCCTTTTAAATTGGTTTTGAGTAAGTACGGCTATACCTGCAGCATTATCGCAGGAATACTGAGGCGGTGAAAAAATACCGCCGTATTTTTCTTTAAAATATTGTTGTATATGCTTACAGGACATAACACCGCCGGAGTATATAATAGGTAGCTGACCGTGCTTTTGAATTGCCGCCAAGGTAAGATGCTCCAAGCCTTGAACTATACATTCTATTACAAAAGAAGCAACCTTTTCCTTATCTGCACTTTGAAAATAAAGCTCCTTTGCTTTATTTTCAAAGCCGGAAAGATTGATAAATCCGTTTTTATTTGAAATTTTAATTTTTTGAGTGTAGGTGCTGTTTAAAGCTAATTTTTCTATTTGCTTTCCGCAGGGAAAATCAAGCCCCATCATAACACCTGCACGGTCAATAAGCTGACCTGCACTGATGTCGGCAGTGCCGCCTAAAATTTCAATTCTTCCGTCCTCTGTTTTGATTACAGATTCCGTTGTTCCTCCCGATACGTGAAAGGCAAGAATTTTTTCATCCCATAAATCAAGCCTTCCTGCTCCGAAAAGAGCAGCGGCTATATGTCCCTCTTGATGAGAAAAGGCATAAAAGGGAACATCTAAGGCAGCGGCTATGGATTTTGCAGTGTTTTCTCCCACAAGAAAGCAGGGCATATATGAGCCCTCTTGATTTCTCGGCTTTATGGAAGCGCCAACTGCTGATATTTTTTTACCTCTTATAAGAGGACAGAGAATTTCGGAAAGCTGTTTTGTATGCAAAAATACCGCATCTGACTGCCGTAACCCTTTTTCTCCTTGCTTTACGGGTAAAAGCAAAGTTTCGGAAAGCATTTGTCGGCTTTCGGGACAGTAAAGAGCGGCAGATGTAGTATAGTTACTTGTATCTATTGCTAAAAAATAACTGTTACTCATTTTGTTCTTGAAATTGAGCCTAAAACTCCGTTTATGAAAGAGGGAGCTTCGTCGGTATCATAAGCCTTTGCAAGCTCAACAGCTTCGTTTATTGCTACGCTTTCGGGGACACCTTCAGCAAAAAGAATTTCATAAACCGCAAGTCGCAAAACAGCCAAAGAAACCTTTGAAAGACGTTCAAGCTTCCAGCCTTTAATATTTTCATTTATTTTTTCGTCTATTTCTTTTCGGTGCTCGATTATTCCCAAAAAGGTTTTTTCGACATATTCTGTAACAACAAGCTCCCTGCAAAGCTGAGCAAGCTCAATAAGCTCCTGAGTGGGAGTGATGTTGAGGGAATATTCAAAGCACAGGCAAAAAACGCTTTCTCTTTCTTCGTGTCTTGTCATACTATTATCCGTATATTTGCAAAATGCGAAATATATATCCTTTCTTTTGACATTCTAATATAGGGTAGAGCAAATAATCCAAACTCGTTTTAAAAAGGCGGATTTTCGCTTATCCTGCGTTAAAATACTCGTTAATCCATTGAGGATTAACTCCGTTTTTGCCTTGTCTTACCAAAAATCCTCTCTTTTTAAAATCTTTGACCTCAAAGTAAAAAGATTTCGAGGGATTTTTGACAAATTTAGGCGAAGCAAGGCTCGCGCCTTGCAAGAATAAATTGGGTGAAAAGCACCGAAAGATTACGCTTTGAGGCGTGTTCGGATTGTTTGTTCTACCCTAACCTATATAATACCATAAATAGTCATTCAATGCAAGAATTTAATATAAAAAAGCAACAGCAAACAGCCTCAACGGATTTTTACTGCAAAGTTTGCTGAATAACCTTTTTATTTTGCATCCGTTGCATAATAATAAAAAAGCTAACACATAAAATTATTTGAATAGCCGAAGATATGGGAGTTGCAAGACCGATGCGGAACAGTGATACAGGCATAAGCTTACTCATTGCCCATGACACCGGAAGTCGAACACATATACCGCCGATAATACCTTGAATCATAACGAAGGTTGTATTACCGCAACCGTTAAAGTATCCCATAAAGCAAAACAGAAATGAGGTAAGAACACAGTCGATGGCATATGCTTTTAAGTAATCAGCCGCAGGCACGATAATAGCGGCATCCTTTGCAAATATTCTTGCAAGGATATCGCCGTGGAAGAAAGAGAAATACCCAACAACAATACCAACTGCCAAAGAAGAAGCTATACCGTACCACAAGGCTTTTTTTGCACGGTCATATTTTAATGCGCCTATATTTTGAGCAACAAAAGCAGACATTGATTGCATAAAGGATGACGGAATCAGCATAATGAATGCGCATACCTTTTCCGCAACACCGATGCCTGCCGATTCATTAAGCCCTAACTCGTTAACAATGGCAAGGATTACAAGAAAAGAAATGCTGACAAGCAGGTCTTGCAGAGCTATAGGTGTTCCTAAGCGTAGAATTGCTTTGATATGTATAGAATTAGGACGAATATATTTTCGTGAAAAATCAAATGGCATTTTGCGTTTTCTTACAATAAACAATGAAATAACCACACTCATTGCTTGAGCAAAAATAGTTGCAAGTGCAGCCCCAACAGCACCCAAATCAAAAACTGCCACAAGTAATAAATCGCCTAAAATATTTAATACACAAGCAATAGCTACCGTAAGGAGTGGTATTTTTGAATCGCCGATGCCTCTGAAAATACTACCTACCAAGTTGTATGCCACTATAAATAACATTCCTGCTGAACAAATGGCAATATAAAATACCGTATTATCAAAAGCCTCTTTAGGAGCGTGCATAATCTGTGCAAGAGCCGAAGAAGCAAGAACCATAACAACTGTTAAAATGATAGAAATAATACTAAAAAGGCTTATGCCGCTACCGATAATTTGACCTGCTTCTTCTCGTTTTCCGGCTCCGATTTTCTCGGCGACATATACGGTAAGTCCCATAGCAAGAGAGGATACTACAAAAGTTACTGTCATCATAATCTGGCTGCCTGTAGATACTGCTGATACAAATATATCTGCATTATCGCCACCAAACTGTCCAACGATTAAAAGGTCAATCCCGCTATACATCGCTTGTAAAAACAGTGCTAGCAAAACAGGCAACGAAAAACGCATAAGCGGTGAAAAAATTTTTCCTTCTGTAAAATTTTGTGCTTTACTCATAACTATCTCCCTAATTTGCATAAAAACGCCGGATAAGAACCCGCATAAATGCAGTTGTTTTATCCGGCATCACTATTATACTGTGTTTGCCTTACGACAATAGTAGTAATTATTGTAACATATATTGTCAATAAAGTCAATTTGTGATTGATTACATAGCATAAAAGAGCTGCACCTTTTCAAAAAGGTGCAGCATATAATTTAGAAATATTTTTTGATTGCGTCAGTTGCAAGATTGCTGTCATAAGAAACTGTGATAACAACAGTTTTTCCTTCAGCTAAAGCTTCAACATCATTAAGGAACTGTGCAAACTCTTCTAAGTTATCGGGGCAGAATTTGAAAATACTGTCAATGTAAATTGAAGTAATATCATGATTTCCTGCCATAAGTCCACTTAAGAATGCTAAGAAAGAGTTATAGCTTTTAATATCAAATTGAGAAATATCAATTAGTCTTGCTGTATATTTAATATCATAGGTAAGCTTAGTACCTTTTTCAATACAAATAACATCGCCGTGATCCTCTTTGACTGCTGTGTTCACCATATCAATAAGTGACTTTGTTTTGCCCATGCCTTTTAATCCCATAATTACTTTTACCATTAGAAATTCCTCCTTTTGTTTAATTGTACTATAAATCCGTAAATTTTGCAACTAAAAAAAGTAATAAAATTTTTGTGCAATTAGTCTAAACGTTTTTCGAGAGCTTCTTTTTCGGATTCATATCCGGGCTTGCCTAAAAGAGCAAACATATTTTTCTTATATGCTTCAACTCCGGGCTGATTGAAAGGATTTACTCCTAAAATATATCCGGAAATACCGCAAGCTTTTTCAAAGAAATAAACCATATAGCCGTAGTTGTATTCATCCTGAGCATCAAGCTCTAAAACTATATTGGGCACACCGCCGTCGTTATGAGCTAAAATTGTGCCTTGATATGCCTTTTGATTTACAAAGGAAAGCTTTTTGCCTGTTAAGAAATTAAGACCGTCTGCATTTGCCTCATCATCAATTATATCAATTTCATAGCGGGATTTTTTAACCCATATAACAGTTTCAAAAAGATTTCTCATACCTTCTTGAATATACTGTCCCAAAGAGTGAAGGTCAGTAGAGAAAGAAACGGAAGCGGGGAAAATACCCTTGTTATCCTTGCCTTCGCTTTCTCCGTAAAGCTGTTTAAACCATTCGGAAAACTGAACGAGAGAAGGCTCGTAGTTTACAAGAAGCTCTGTTGTTTTGCCTTTTCTGTATAAAATGTTTCTAAGCGCGGCATAACGGTAGCAATCATTGTTTTCTATATCGTCATTTTCAAACGCCTTGCAAGCATCCTGCGCGCCCTTCATTATAGCGTCTATATCAGCGCCGCAAACGGCAATAGGAAGAAGGCCTACTGCAGTGAGAACAGAATATCTGCCGCCTATATCGTCAGCTATGACAAAGCTTTCGTAGCCCTCTTTGTCGGCAAGAGCTTTAAGAGTTCCTCTTGCTTTGTCGGTAGTGCAGAAAATTCTGTTTTTAGCTTCCTCTTTACCGTATTTCTTTTCAATAAGATCTTTGAAAATTCTGAAAGCAACAGCAGGCTCTGTTGTAGTTCCTGATTTTGAAATTACATTAAGACAAATATCCTTGCCTTCGCAAAGAGAAAGAAGCTCTGAAAGATAGGTAGAGCTTATGTTATTGCCGGCAAAATAAATATCGGGAGTGTCCTTTTTCATATTGTTATAAAAAGGAGATTTTAAAAACTCGATAGCACTGCGTGCACCTAAATATGAGCCGCCTATACCTATAACTATAAAGATATCACAGCTTTTTTTGATTTTTTCGGCAGCAGCCTTAATTCTTGAAAATTCTTCTTTGTCATAAGAAAAAGGCAGGTCTGTCCAACCTAAAAAATCGCTTCCTAAGCCGCTTTTTTCGTGCAATGTTTTATGAGCTGCAGAAACTGCAGGAGAAATAGCCTCTATTTCGTGGGAGTTTACAAATCCGTTAAGATATTTTTCACAAAGTTTTATTGCCATTTTTATCCTCCAAAAATTTTATTAATTTCTATATATTTTATATCATTTTAATTGAAAAATCAATAGATTAGCATCTGTTTTTAAAATTTTTAAACATAAAGTTTACAGATAGGTATATTCCTATTAACAAAAGCGAAAAATTATATCCTGTTGAAATGAGAAAATATATGCCCAAAGCTATAATCGGAACAAGAAAAAGCACCGAAATAATATCAGAGATAAGCTCTGCTTTTTGAAGTGGGAGCAAAATCTTTAAAAAAGAGCTTAATGCCCGCCCACCGTCAAGCTCAGAAACAGGCATTAAATTCATAAAACACATAATAAGATTGCAAGCAATTAAAAACCCTAAATATATATTTAGCATTTTAGCTATAATTATAAAAATAATTGCAATCGTGCCGTTTAAAAGAGGAGCGCATAAAGAAATAAACATCTCATTTTTATAGGATATTATAGGCATTTGTCCTAATTTTACAGATGCTCCAAAGGGCAAAAGAGTTATAGCCTGAATATCAGCACCAACAATTTTCATAGCTATAATATGTGCAGCTTCGTGAAGAAAGGCGCAGAAAAATAAAACCAAAAAAATTTCGAAGGAGTTTGTAATAATTATTATCAGATAAACAATGGGAGTGAAGACATTTATTTTAAAGGATGTGGAAGAATTGTTTTGATTTATCATTTGAAATCAAAATACAGTAACGGGTCTTGATATACTCCGTTGTAGTGCACTTCAAAATGAAGATGAGGTCCCGTAGAGCGTCCTGTGTTTCCCGATAATCCCAAAAGAGTTTTTGCAAAGACTTTTTGTCCCTTTTTAACCTTTATTTTGGAAAGATGCGCATAAAAGGTTTCAAAGCCGTTTTGGTGATTTACAAGAATATAGTTTCCCCAAACCGATGAATAGCCTGTTTTTTCTATTGTCCCGTCCATAGGAGAAATAATGTCTGTTCCCGTTTTAATACCTATATCTACTCCCGTGTGAAAGCTGGGATTTTTGGTTATAGGGTCTTTTCTTATGCCGAAATACGAGGTTATATATGATTTTACAGGGTTGTAGTATGTACAAGGAATGTCATGAACAACCGTATCGTATTCGGGAAATTTTTTGGTAGTCTGAGAGCTTTGTACCTGAGCCTTGGTATCGTCTTCTTCGGTAGAGGATAAAAGTCCGGGTTCATCAATAAAAGCAATTTCCGAAAAAGGCGAATAGCTGTTTGGTGATACAAGAGTTTGAGTTATCTGAGAGCTTTCTTCCTCTTCCTGTATATCTGTTTTTTCTTCAAATGAGACTTGCTCATTTTGATTGAAAACAGGAACACTCTCGGAGCTTCTTCCTAAAATAAAGGCTAAAAATTTATTTTGAGATGCCAAAGCATCAAGACGTGTATTTATATCGTATAAATTTGTATAGCGGTAGCTTTTTTCAAAAGTACCTGCCCTTACAGAAGCATAAAAATTATTGTTTATGGTTTTTAAAAGAAGTATGCTTAAAAAAATAACTAAACAAACAGAAAGCTGAAGCTGCA
Source organism: Oscillospiraceae bacterium (assembly GCA_015067255.1). Classification (NCBI taxonomy): domain Bacteria; kingdom Bacillati; phylum Bacillota; class Clostridia; order Eubacteriales; family Oscillospiraceae; species Oscillospiraceae bacterium. The sequence goes on along the minus strand of SVMS01000012.1, from coordinate 16,502 downwards.
TATGTTTAAAAATATTGCTTGCTTTTGTTTGCTTTTGAGAAGGCGTGTCCTTATTTTGTTGTGAAAAATCTTCCTCTGTTCGTAGCTCAGGCACTTCTTCCTTTGATGAAAAGCTGTTTTTTACTGAATTTATATTTCTTATTCCGTTCAAAAAAATCCCCTCCCGAATAAATATATTCGAAAGGGGATAAATAAATGACATTAAAGAGCTTCAATATTTTCAAAGGGAAAGGGAATATTGAGCTTTTTGTATTTTTCAATACAAAGCTTTTTAAAGGGTAAAATCTCAAGCTTTTCAATACAGGTGTAAGGCTTTAATAGATTTTCAAGCTTGTTAATACATTCCTCAGAGTCATTAATACTCGGAACATTAACATAACGTATCCATACAGGCTTATTTATTTTTTCAAGATAATCAAGAGTTTCAAGAGGTACTGAAAGAGGTATATTTATATATTTTCGGTACATCTCATCATCGGGCATTTTTATATCGAGTAAAACCAAATCACAAGCCTTAAGAGCTTCAAAAGAGTCTTTGCTTATAATACAGCCCGAGGTGTCAATTGCCGTATGAATATTATTTTTTTTGAGAAGCTCAATAGCTTTTTTTAATTCTTTTGCCTGCAGAAGAGGCTCTCCGCCCGAAAAGGTTACTCCGCCGTTTTTTATATATTCCTTACAGCGTAAAATTTTATCTGTAAGGGAAGCAAGGTCTGTTTCGTATCCGCCGTCTGCATCCCAGCTTTCAGGATTGTGACAGTAGGGACATCTTAAAGGACAGCCCTGCATAAAAACAACATATCGGACACCGGGCCCGTCTACAGTGCCTAAGCTTTGAAGCGAAAAAATACGCATTTTAAAAATTCCTTTAAATAATTATTTCGTTAAAATCTTCTCAATTTCAACTACATACATAGTATGATAATCCTTTGAAGGATAATATCTTTCAATTATATCCTTTTGGATAAAGCTATCCTCTTTTAATTCCTGCGCAAACAGCTTTTTGCAGATTAAAACAAGCTTTGACTCTTCAAAATACGGAGTTTGATTGTCAAAGAGGGGAGTAAGAGCGCACTTTTTGATTTTATCCTCATCTCTGCCGCTTACTTTGCCTAAATAGTTAAGGTCGTCTCTTCGGCTCCCATCAAGTACACATAGAGAAAGAGTATCAGAGGAGTCAACAAATTCCTTTGTGTAACGCTGTGGACGAATAAAAATATAAGCTACGTTTTTATTCCATAAAAAACCTAAACCGCCCCAGGAAGCAGTCATAGTGTTGACTTTATCACCCTTTGCGGCAGTAATCAGGAGCCAATCGTTACCTATAAGAGTAAAGGCGTTTTTTTCAAGCTCTGCAGGAGTAATTTCTTTAAATGACATTTTAATCACCTTTCGATAGTAATATTTTTGCCTTTACTGCAAATGCAGTAAAGGCAAAAGCTTTTACATAGATGTATGGAAGGTACGCATAATAACTTCCTTTTGCTGTTCTCTTGAAAGCTTATAGAAGTTTACTGCATATCCCGAAACACGTATTGTAAGATTGGGATATTTTTCGGGATTTTCATAGGCGTCAATGAGAGTTTCACGGTTTAAAACATTGACGTTGAGATGATGCGCTTTCTTTGCGAAATATCCGTCAAGAATAGCTGTCAGATTTTCGGTTTTGCTTTTTTCATCTTTACCCAAAGCATCGGGGGTGATAGAAAAAGTATTTGAAATTCCGTCACGGCAGCAAGAATAGGGGATTTTTGCAACCGAGTTAAGAGAAGCAAGAGCACCGTTTTGCTCTCTGTTGTGCATAGGATTGGCACCGGGGGCAAAAGGCTCTCCTTTTTTTCTGCCGTCGGGAGTAGCGCCTGTTTTCTTGCCGTAAACGACGTTTGATGTAATAGTAAGAACGGATAAGGTATGTCTTGCGTTTCTGTATGCCGGAGTTTGCTTGAGTTCATTTATAAATTCATTTACAAGCATAACGGCAATATCGTCAACACGGTCATCATCGTTTCCGAATTTAGGAAATTCACCTTCGGTTTTAAAGTCTACGATTATTCCGTCTTCGTTCTTTATAGGAGTTACTTTTGCATATTTTATAGCTGAAAGTGAATCCGCAACAACGGAAAGACCTGCAACACCGAAAGCCATAAGACGCTCTACGTTTGTATCGTGTAAAGCCATCTGAACCTTTTCGTAGGCATATTTATCGTGCATAAAGTGAATGATATTCATTATGCCTACGTAGGTTTTGCAAAGCCATTTCATATAATGACGAAAAACTGTCATAACCTTGTCATAGTCTAAAATCTCGTCGGGATAAATTTCGCCTTCGGGACCGGTTTGCATACCTGTATTTTCATCTTTACCGCCGTTAAGAGCCAATAAAAGAAGCTTTGCAAGGTTACAACGGGCACCGAAATATTGCATTTGCTTACCTATACGCATAGCTGAAACACAGCAGGCAATAGCGTAATCGTCGCCGTATTCGGGACGCATAACATCGTCATTCTCGTATTGAATAGAGTCAGTATCAATGGAAACCTTTGCACAAAAATCTTTAAAGGCCTGAGGTAAATCGTTAGACCAAAGTACAGTCAGATTAGGCTCCGGAGCACTGCCTAAATTATAAAGAGTATTTAAAATTCTGAAGGAGGATTTTGTAACGAGAGTTCTTCCGTCCAATCCCATACCGCCGACAGCTTCGGTAATCCACATCGGGTCTCCGCCGAAAAGCTCGTTATATTCGGGAGTACGTAAATGGCGTGCCATACGAAGCTTAAGAACAAAATCGTCAAAAAATTCCTGAATTTCGGATTCTGTGTATTTTCCGCTTTCTAAATCACGTTGAGCATAGATATCAATAAAAGTAGAAACTCTGCCCAAGGACATAGCGGCACCGTTTTGCTCTTTTATAGCCGCTAAATATGCAAAATAAAGCCATTGAATAGCTTCCTTTGTATCTGCAGCAGGACGGGAAATGTCATATCCGTAGCTTTTCGCCATTTCCTTAGTCATTTCCATAAAGCTTATTTGCTTATATAGCTCTTCGCAAAGTCTTATGGAAGATTCACTCATAGGCTTTGAGCCAAGAAGCTCTTTGTCTTTGATTTTTTCGGAAATAATTGTATCAATACCGTAAAGAGCAACACGCCTGTAATCTCCGATTATTCTTCCTCTGCCGTAAGCATCGGGAAGACCTGTTATAACTCCCGATTTACGCAAGCGGCGCATCTCGTCGGTATATATTCTGTAAACACCGTCATTGTGAGTGGTGCGGTATATAAAGCTGTCTCTTATTTTTTCGGGAAATTCTACGTTATAAGCTTTACAAGCAGAAATAGCCATACGGATTCCGCCGAAGGGATTTATAGCTCTTTTAAGAGGTTTATCGGTTTGAAGACCTAAAATGATTTCATTTTCTTTGTCAATATATCCGGGGTTGTGATGAAGCACTGAAGCTACATCGTCAGTAGCTATTTCAAGCACACCGCCGTTTTCGTGTTCTTTTTTTAAAAGAGCTTGAAATTTTTTGTTAAGCTCTTTTGTTCGCTGTGTAGCAGGCTGTAAAAATGAGGCATCAGAGGTGTACGGTTTATAATTTTTAAGAATGAAATCACGTACATCTATTTGATTTTTCCAATCGCCGCCTATAAAGCCGTGCCATTCTTTGTGTTCTAAATTCATATATTATTACGCCGTAAATTTAAAAATCAATCGACGCATTTCCTTTCTTAAAATTTTTCAATATCATTAAGCCAGATGTCTGCACAAGCATCACTGGGCATAGAAAAAGCTCCTCTTGGAGAAAGACAAACAGAAGCTATTCTCGGACCGTCAGGAAGACAGGAACGTTTGAATTGCTGAGAAAAGAAACGCCTATAAAACAGCTTGAGCCAATGTTTGATAATTTCTTCTGAATAAATATCCTTGTATGCGTGCATACACAAACGTAATATTTTTTCAGGAGAAAAGCCCCAACGGACAATATAATAAAGAAAAAAATCGTGTAGCTCGTAAGGACCTACAATTTCTTCTGTTTTCTGAGCTATTTTGCCTTCTTTATCAGCAGGTAAAAGCTCAGGGCTTACAGGAGTATCTACAATATCGTAGAGAACAGCTTTAAGCTTCTCGTTGTTACAGCTATCAGCATAATATCTGATAATGTAACGCATCAGAGTTTTCGGAACGCAGGCATTGACACCGTACATTGACATATGGTCGCCGTTGTAGGTGGCAAAGCCCAATGCAAGCTCAGATAAATCTCCTGTGCCTATTACAATACCGTTTGTCTTGTTTGCAATATCCATAAGAATTTGGGTTCTTTCTCTTGCCTGAGCGTTTTCAAAAACCACATTGTGATTTGAAATATCGTGTCCGATATCTTCAAAATGCTGTGTTACTGATTTTGCAATATCTATATGCTTTAAAACTACACCCAATTCAGAACAAAGCAGCTTTGCATTTTCAAATGTTCTTGAAGAGGTGCCAAAGCAAGGCATTGTAACTGCAACAATGCTTTTTTTGTCCATATTAAGATTTTTAACTGCTCTTGATGCAACAAGCATAGCAAGACAGGAGTCAAGTCCTCCCGAAATACCTATAACCAATGACTTGCAATTGCAGTGAAGAATTCTTTTTTCAAGACCTTTGCTTTGAATTGATAAAATAGCTTCGCAACGTCTTTGTATTTCATCGTTATCAAGAGGTATAAAGGGGTTAGCCTTTACAGTTCTTGAAAGTTCAGTTTTTTTTAAAGGCATTGAAAATTCTATTATTTTATATCCTGTTAAATTATTTTCAAAGCTTGCATTACGGCATCTCTCACTGTCAAGCTTAAATACATCTAATTCTGTAGACGCAATATCACTTGAGAAGGGAAGAGCTTCTGCAATTATATTGCCGTTTTCAGCAATAACGCTATGTCCCGAAAAAACAACGTCAGTAGTGCTTTCACCTTGTCCTGCGTTTGAAAAAACATATCCGCAAGCAAGCTTTGCACTTGAAGAAATTACAAGATTTCTTCTTAAAGCTTCTCTGCCGACAGCTTCGTAATCTGCAGAAGGATTGGCAATAACGGTAGCACCTGCTTTAGCGTGGAAAACAGAGGGGGAAACAGGTGCCCAGATATCTTCGCAGATTTCCACGCCTATTTTAAATTCGGGAAGCTCTATACAAGAGAATAGAAGCTTAGTCCCAAAGGGATATTTTTTATCGTTGATTTTAATTTCAGTAATTTCGTTATCTGCTTTTGAAAAATGATTGGATTTAAAAATGTTAGTCTTGGGAACAACACCTAAAATATTTCCCTTGTAAATAACGGCGGCACAGTCAAAAAGCTTGGAGTTTACACTCAAAGGTAAACCTACAATAATAACTGTTTCAAGCTTATCAGAAGCTTTTTTTATTTCTTTAAGCCCGTCAACTGCACTTTGGAGCAATGCTTTTTGTAAAAATAAATCACCGCAGGTAGAGCCGGTAATGCAAAGCTCTGGAAACACTAAAAGGTTAACTCCGTTCTGAGCTTGCCCCTGCATAATATCAATTATTTTTTTGGTATTGTATTTACAATCAGCAACTCTGATTTCAGGGGTAGCGCACGCAACCTTTACAAAACCGTCTTTCATATAAAAATGTCATCCTTTCAAGACCAACGTTCACCGGTTTCTAAAACGACCTCTCCCTTTGAAAGAGAGGATTTAACATCTATAATTCTTTGATTTGTTGAGCCTTTGAATTTAAGGCATAAGCTTCTGTTTTCAAGCTCAAAACGACCGTCAATAAGAGTATCTGCAAAAGAAAGAAGCTCTTTTTTTACAGGGTCATCTATAATCTCTTGGTAAGTAAAGCCAGAATAAATTGCAAGCTCTAATCCGCTGTCCTTTATCATTTTTGCAAGAGGCAGAAGCTCTTTTGCCTGCAAAAAGGGTTCACCGCCCGAAAAGGTTACACCCGATAATAATATATTATCCTTAAATTCATTGAATATTTCTTCGGGACTCATAAGACTTCCGCCGTCCAAAGCCCATGTTGAAGGGTTGTGACAACCCTTGCAACAATGGGTACAGCCTTGTACAAAAAGTGTAAAGCGAAGACCGGGTCCGTCTGTAATAGAATCGTTTATAAAATTTGCAACGCGGATTTTATCAGACATTATGCTTAACCCTGTCTCTCTCCTCAGCTCTCTTTGCATCGTTGAAGCGGTCAAGAGTACCTACAAGGTAGCCTGTAATTCTTCTGATACGGTCAAAATGAGCGCCGTCCTCTTCACGTCTGCCGCATTTGGGACATTCGTCATTGATAATTCCTGTATATCCGCATACAGGGTCGCTGTCAACAGGATGGTTGATAGAGCCGTAGCCTACGCCGTACTCTTTCATAGCGTGAACAATCTTTTCGAAAGCTTCGATGTTGTTTGTGGTATCACCGTCAAGCTCAACGTAGGTGATATGTCCTGCGTTTGTAAGAGCGTGATAGGGAGCTTCTATCTTGATTTTTTCAAGAGCAGAAATCTTGTGATAAACAGGAACATGGAAGCTGTTTGTGTAATACTCTTTATCGGTAACGCCGGGGATTTTTCCGTATTTTTTAGCATCTATTCTTACAAAACGTCCGGAAAGTCCTTCAGCGGGAGTAGCTAGCAGTGAGAAGTTAAGCTTCTTTTCATTTGCCATTCTGTCACAGAAATCTCTCATAAAGGTTACAATATCAAGTCCGAGATTTCTTGCTTCCTCAGATTCGCCGTGATGCTTGCCGATAAGAGCAACAAGTGCCTCAGCAAGTCCGATAAAGCCTATTGACAAAGTACCGTTCTTTAATACCTCGCCAACCTCGTCATCAACCTTAAGGTCTTTGGAGTTTATCCATACACCCTGACCCATAAGGAAGGGATAGTTTTTAACTCTCTTTTTGCGCTGAATTTCAAAACGGTCAAGAAGTTGTTTTGCAACAAGCTCCATTTTTCTCTCTAACTCTTCAAAGAACCACTCAAGGTTGTGATTACTCTTAATAGCAATTCTGGGAAGGTTAATAGATGTAAAGGAAAGATTTCCTCTTCCGAAAACAATTTCGTTTTCAGGGTCATAGGTATTACCTATAACTCTTGTACGGCAGCCCATGTATGCAATTTCTGTTTCGGGACGTCCGGGCTTGTAGTATTGCTTGTTGAAGGGAGCGTCAATAAATGAGAAGTTGGGGAAAAGACGCTTAGCACTTACACGGCAAGCAAGACGGAACAAGTCGTAGTTGGGGTCGGTTTTGTTGTAGTTGATGCCTTCCATAACCTTGAGAATTTGAATGGGGAATATGGGAGTTTCGCCAAAACCTAAGCCTGCTTCTGTAGCCAGAAGAATGTTTTTAACAACCATTCTGCCTTCGGGAGATGTATCTGTACCGTAGTTGATAGAGGAGAAAGGAGTCTGAGCGCCTGCACGGGAATGCATTGTGTTAAGATTGTGAATAAATGCTTCCATAGCCTGATAGGTAGCTCGGTCTGTTTCCTTATTGGCATTCTCAACTGCAAACTTGTGAGCTTTTTTGTACTCTTCGTCGTTTTCAAAATATGAGCTGAATGCCTTTTTCTCAGCCTTATCAAAGGTAGCATTGGGGGTAAGTGCAGGAACAAGAGAAGTATCCTTCTCAATATCTGCAAAAATTTTCTTTACATCATCGTGGGAGAGAATGTCGCCCTTGATGATTGAAAGAGCCTTATAAAAGTTTGAAATATAAAGCTTTTTATAAGTCTTTGCAACACCGGGTGCAAAAGAGTAGTCAAAGTTAGGAACACTCTGACCGCCGTGCTGATCGTTTTGGTTTGACTGTATAGCAATACAGCCTAAAGCCGCATAGCTCTGAATATCGTTGGGCTCACGGAGATAACCGTGTCCTGTGGAAAATCCGCCTTTGAAAAGGCTTAATAAGTCAATCTGACAGCAGGTTGTTGTAAGAGAATAAAAATCGAAATCGTGAATATGAATATCGCCGTTTTTATGAGCTTCAGCCTGAGAAGGAGTTAAAAGATATTTTTCATAATAATCCTTTGCACCCTCAGAGCCGTATTTAAGCATTGTACCCATAGCGGTATCGCCGTCGATATTTGCATTGTCACGCTTCATATCGCTGTTTTTGGAATCGGAGAAAGTAATCTCGTCATAAATACGCATAAGACGGGTGTTCATTTCTCTTGCCTTGCTACGCTCGTTACGGTAAATGATATATTTTTTTGCTACCATAGCATAGCCGTTTTCCATAAGAACGTTTTCAACAATATCTTGAATTTTTTCAATTTCGGGATTTGCATCTCCGTACATTTCAAAAAGACGCTGCTCAACTATTTTAGCAAGCTTTTCGCTTTGTCCCTCGTCTTTTCTGTTGCAGGATGCCATAGCCTTTGAAATGGCAGTAGAAATTTTGCGAATATCATATTCAACAATTCTGCCGTCTCTTTTTAAAATACCTGTAAACATTGTGTTTCCTCCTTGAATTTGTATGTATTATTTTTTTAAAATATTAAGTAAAAGCTGAATTTAACAGCTGGTACACCTATCGGTGCTCTATCATAATAGCATACAATATATACAAAGTCAAGTGGTTAAATTAAAAAATACACACAATATATTGTGTTTGTTAGTTTTTAACTATAAAGATATGATTTTTTAGGGAATTATGTCTATTTAGCCTTTCTTTTTTGAATAAAGTAAGCAACCTTAAGTAATATACAGTCGGGTAAAAAGCGGATTGCAAAACGGCCAAGCTTCATTGTTATACCGGGTACAATAACCTTCTTGCCTCTTTTTCCTTTGAGAGTCTTTTTGAGAGCATATTTAGCAACATATCGGCTTGAAAGTCCTTTTAAGCTAAAGCTTACACCTGCAACAGCATCAAATTCGGTTTTAACAGGTCCGGGACAAAGAACACAAATACTGGTAGAGCTGTTGTTTCTTTTAAGCTCCTGATTAACTGCAAGAGAAAGCCTTAAAACGTATGCCTTGGTGGCATAGTATGTGGCAAGTAAAGGACCGGGCATAAAAGCGGCAGAGGAGGCTACATTAAGTATTCTGACATTTTCTTTTTTTGAAAAGAGCTTTGTAAGTATGTGCAAGGCCTTTATGTTTAAGTCTATCATCTCAAGCTCTTTTTCTAAAGGAATTTCAACAAAATCTCCAAAAGTGCCAAAGCCTGCATTGTTTATAACAAGGTCAATTTGCTCATTCCTTACTCTCTCAAAAAGAAACTCTGCGGCACCGTCTTTGGAAAGGTCAACAGGAATTACCTTAGCTTTTGTTTTTAAGCTGTTTCTAAGCTCAATAAGCTTATCTTCTCTCCGGGCAGCAAGAAAAAGCTCATATCCCATATCACTTAAAATAATAGCCATATCCTTGCCGATACCTGAGCTTGCGCCTGTAATAAGTGCTTTTTTCATATTATTCATCCTATCTGTATATTAGTTATATAATGTCTGTGAAAGCTTATCCTCATCAGTAGGGGAGCCTACAATACATAAGCTTGAATTTTTAAAGTCGAGTATTTCTTTGCCTAATTCCAGAACCTGTTTTTCATTTACTGCATCAATTTCGTTTAGAAGCTGTTCAATGGGTTTGATTTTCCCGTTTATGCAAAGGCTTCTGCCCATATATCCTGAACGGGAAGATGTACTTTCAACACCTAAAACAACTCCCGATTTGAGCTGTTCTTTTGCTCTTTGAAGCTCTCCGTCTATTAAGCCGTTATCAATTAAATTGATAGCCTCCTGCTTTATCAGCTTTATTGCCTCTAATTGAGAGCTTGCCTTTAAAGCTGCATAAATAAAGAAAAGTCCGTTTTTTCTGTGTTTTTCGGGAAAAGATGAAACAGTATATACAAGTCCTCTTTTTTCACGTATGCTTTGAAAAAGCCTCGAGGACATTCCTGCACCTAAAATACAGTTAAGAACAGATAAAGAGGCGTTTTTCTCGCTGTCGTCTGTTCCTATTGACTTAAAGCCTATAGCGATATGAGTTTGCTCAAAATCACGCTTCAAAAGCTGTATGGATTTTCGATAAATTGGCTCGGGGATAGAAAGGGGAGAGCTTTGTGATTTTTTAAAGGTAGCTTCAATAAAAGCCTTAATCTGTTTTTTGTCAAAGCTTCCGGAAATTGAAATAACGATATTGTCGCAGGTGTAGCGGCTGTTTTTATATTCAAAAAGCTTTTGACGTTCAAAGCCTTTGACAGTCTGCTCGTTTCCTAAAATAGGAAAACAAAAAGGGCTTGGGCTCCATACACTGTTAATGAGATTTTCCACAGCAGTTTCGTCGGGAGAATCGTTTGTCATAGCAATTTCTTCAAGCACTACATTTTTTTCGTTTTCTATATCCTCTTTGGAAAATCGAGGATTTAAAACCATATCCGAAAGAATTTCTAAAGCTTTAAGACAGTGAGAATCAAGTACCTTTATATAATAGCAGGTCATTTCCTTTGCTGTAAAGGCATTGGCTTGTCCTCCTATATCGTCAAGGTCATTGGCAAGCTTTAATGCGCTTCGTTTTTCTGTGCCTTTAAAGCTCATATGCTCTATAAAATGCGATATGCCGTTTTGCATATTGCTTTCGTAAATACTGCCTGCTTTAACCCAAATTCCCAAGGTGGCAGATTTAACATAATCTATTTTATCTGTTGCAAGAGTAATTCCGTTTTCTAAGGTTTCATAAGTAAACATAAAATAAAAACCTTTCTTTAAATTTATATACATTTATTTTGGATAGGCTTTTAAAAAATATCCGCCGGAAAAGCACTGCTTTCCGGCGGTATTGTTAAAACATATTAGGAAAGAATATTGCTAAGCTTATCAATGCTGTACTTCTTAAGAACGGAATCGTTGTAGCTTACCTTGTACTCAGCGTTCCACTCTTTTAACAGTTCAGTTCTTTTCTCGTTGGAGATTGTTGAGAAAATATCATTTTTAAGAAGTTCAAAAACTTTTGCTTGCGCTGAAACGTCAAATTTCTGCATAATATGCCAGCCGTAAGAGGTTTCAACCATCTCAATAGAGCCTACAGCCATTTCCTTAGCCTTGTCATAGAACTTTGTATCCATTTGATTCTTAGTGAAAACATATCCGTAAGGCTCAACAAGGAAACCGTTGCTGTAAGTAAATTCTTTACTTTCGGAAACGCTGTCCTCAGTATTGTCTTTTGCAAGAGTAAGGAAGTCTTCGCCTGCCTTAGCTTTTGCTAAAATTCCTTCAGCCTTAGCCTTTGCATCGTTGAAAAGCTTGATGTTTGCATCGCTCTGGTCTTTAGTAGAAGAAATTGTGTTCTTCTTATCATCTGTAGGATATTTAATAAGAATATGTCTTACGTGGAAATACTCATCAGCAAGATATTTCTTAAGAGCTTCATCAGTAATCTCTTTTTCTCCGCCCTTTGAGAAAAGCTTGTCAAAAACGAGCTCCTGCTTGTAAATTTCAGTAAGGAAATCTTTGAAAGCGGTTTCGGAAAGCTTTAATTTAGCACGTAGCTTTCTGATTGTAGCTTCACCCATATTTGTAACCATAGAATCATAGTTCTGGTTAACAGCTGAAATATCGTCGTTTGAAATAGAAAGTCCCATATCGGTAAACTTCTGAGATGCAACAAACATTGCAAGAGCCTGGTCTCTTATGTCGTCATTGTACTGAGCAACATAGTCTATGCTTGAGCCTTCCGGTGTTTTCAGTAAATCTGAAATTGAAGCACCGTAATAACTTGCATAATATTCAAGGTTCATATGCATCATATATGCAGTATAGATATAAAGCTTTGTATCAAGGTCATGTGTTGTACCGCTTTTTTCTGCAGTACCAAAGCTTGCAGGGATAGATGAGCAGCCGGAGAAGAAGCAAAGAAGTACGGCTACTGCCATTAGAAAGCCTAAAGGTTTAATAAATTTTTTCATAAGTATCCTCCACTTTATATGTCAATTAACATATATAATATCATAAAAATAAAATAATGTCTATATTAAAATTATTAATTTTTTGCTTGCAAGTACATTTCCTGCATATATTCGTAAACATCATCAGGAAGATTTGAGAAATAGAAGCATTTGTTCATATATTCTTCAGAAGGGTATGAAAGCTCGTTGCTTTTGATTTCATCATCAAGAAGCTCAAATGCCGCCTTGTTTGGAGTGGAATATCCTATATACTCTGCATTTGCTTTTGCAATTTCAGCTTCAAGCATATAGTTTATAAATTTTTCTGCAAGCTCTTTGTTTTTGGAAGAGGTGGGAATACACATACAGTCAACAAATTTGTTTGTACCTTCCTTAGGAAGAGCATATGTCAGATTTTCGTTATTGCCCATCATACTTACAATATCGCCTGCATAGTAAGCAGCAATAGCAGCCTGATTGTTTTCCATTTCGGGAAAGGTCTGGTCCATAGCATATTTCTTAAGAAAAGGCTTTTGTTCTTTAAGATAGCTTGTAGCAATATCAATATCTTCTTTTGTAACTACATCGGGGGTAATTCCTTTTAGAAGCATAGCAATAGCCATAGCATCACGGGAGTTGTCAATCATAAGAATTTTACCCTTGTATGCTTCATTCCACATAGCGCTGTAGCTGTCAATATTGTCCTGTATCATATTTTTGTTGTAAACAATAGCAACAATACCCGCAGAGTAGGGTACACAGTATTCATTATTGGGGTCAAAGGGCAGATTTTTGTAGCTGTCCATTATGTTCTTATAGTTTGGTACATTGTCAAAATTGATTTTCTGAACAAGTCCTTTTTCTATAAGCTTGCCTATCATATAGTCGGAGGGAATAACTATGTCATATGAAGAGTTTGTGCTTTTTAGAATGTCATACATCTCTTCGTTTGTTTCATAGGTTGTATAATTTACTTTGATGTTGTATCTGTCTTCAAATTCTGCAATTACATCGAGAGTACCTTCAGAACCGTCAGAAATAAATTCGCCCCAGTTGTAAACGTTGATTTCGCCTTCGTAGCTTTTACAGCCGGACATAGATAAAACGCCGAGTAAAACAGCAATAAGAATAATAAAAGATATAGTTTTTTTCAAGAAAATCAACCCTTTTCAAATTAAATTTTTTTGCCGGATACGGCTTCTTTTTCTTTTTTACTTCCCCGTATGTTTATTATAATCAATACACTTAAGGTTATAATAAATAAAAGAGCCGAAAGAGCATTGATAGTGGGAGAAATACGCTTTTTAAGCATTGTTGCAATTTCAATTGGAAGCGTCTGGAATTTAGAGCCTCTTGTAAAATAAGTTATTATATAGTCATCTAAAGAATAGGTAAATGCCATAAGAAAGCCAGATATTACACCCGGCATAATTTCGGGAATAACAACCTTTACAAAGGCTTTTCTGGGATTACAGCCTAAATCCTGCGCCGCTTCGAAAAGACTTATGTCCATTTGCCTCAGCTTTGGCATAACATTTAAAATTACATATGGAACACAAAAGCCTATATGAGCAAGAAGAACAGTTGTAAAGCCCATTTCAAAATTAAGAAGCTCACCCAAGAAAACAAACAAAAGCATAAAGGAAACGCCCGTTACTATTTCGGGATTGATAATGGGTATGTTTGAAACGTTAAGGAGAAGCTTTTTTGAAAAGCCTTTAAAATTATATATGCCTAAAGCGGCCAAGGTACCTAAAATAGTAGCAAAGATTGCCGCAAGAAAAGCAATAAGCAAGGTATTATATACGCTTTCCATAAGGGAAGAATCACGGAAAAGCTCTTTGTACCATTTAAAAGTAAAGCCTTTCCATACAGTAGTTTTTCCGTCATTAAAGGAATAAAGAATAAGAACAAGAATAGGAGCGTATAAAAAGAGCATAACAAGCCCTACGTATATTTTAGAAGAAAGCTTTTTCAAAGCATCACCTCCAAAAAAGGTATTTATAATCAGAAGATGGCTTCCTCGTCGCCGAATTTATTCATAACACCTATAAAAATAAGCATTATAACCATCAGCACAAGGGACATAGCCGAGCCTACGTTTCTTGAAATAGGAAATTCCTTTTGAATTATATCACCTATAAGCATATCGTTAGGACCGCCTAAATAGGTGGATACAAGAAAGGTGCTGGCAGCGGGAACAAAAACCATAGTTATTCCAGAAATTATACCGGGAACACTCAAAGGTATAATTACTTTAGAAAAGGTTCTTAAAGTGTTTGCACCTAAATCGTTTGCCGCCTCTATTATGCTGTTGTCTATTTTAAGCATAACGGTATATAAAGGAAGCACCATAAAGGGCAAAAAGTTATATACCATTCCCAAAACTACAGCACCGCTGTTTCCCAACAGTGTAGCCTTAATTCCGAAAAAGGAAATAATATTGCTGATAATACCGCCGTCCTGCAAAAGCATCATCCACGAATAAATTCTCAAAAGAAAATTCATCCACATAGGAAGCATTATAAGCATAACCATTGTGCGCCTTGCATTTGCACGGCAACGGGACATTATATAGGCTAAGGGATAGGCGATAATAAGGCAAATTGCTGTGGAAATAAAAGCAATTATCAAGGAGCGAATGAAGGCGTCCTTATAAATAAGAATTTTCATCATAGGCTCAAAGGATAGCTCACCCTGCTTGTTTGTAACAGCGTAGTAAGCAACCATAGCAAGAGGAACAACAGTAAAAATTATCATCCATATAATATATGGAATAGCAATACGCTTAGATTTCACCGCCTGTCACCTCCGAGGAAGTGTCAATAACGGTAAATTCAGCATTGTCTAAATTAAAGCAAATGGGTACATAGGTGGCAACCTGTTCGTCCTGCTCGCAGTTCATAATCCATTTGCGCTCGTCGGTTTCAAGAATTATCTCATTGTGAGAGCCCTTGTAGATAACGGAAACTATATATGCAGTAAAATCTCCGTTTCCGTCGCCTGCAATATAGATATCCTCGGGAGCAAGCTTAATGGAAAGCTTGGTTCCTTCTTCAAAGGTTTTTCCGTGTACTGTAAGAGCTTTGCCCTCTACTTCAATTTCAAAGTAGTTTTCCTGAGCGTTGCAATAGGTTACATCAGCTTTGAAAATATTGTCTGAGGTGGAGAACATCTTGTTCATAATGTGAATATTGTCGGGAATAAAGTCAATACCTACAGTTTTTCCCACAGGCTGACAGGAGGTGGAATGAATAAGCCACATACAGCCGTCAATATCAACTGTCATTTCATAGTGAACGCCCTTGAAAACAGCGTTTACAACAGGACCCTTTAGCTTTGCTTTTTCAGCATCAATTATGTCGATATCCTCGGGACGTATAACTACGTCTACAGGCTGATTGATTTCAAAGCCCTTGTCTATACAGGTAAACTGCGCTCCGCATACAGATACGGAAAAATCGTTCAGCATAGTGCCGTTAAGTATATTGGCTTCACCTATAAAGTCTGCAACGAAAGCGTTGGCAGGCTCGTTATAAATATCGGTAGGAGTGCCTATTTGCTCTATAACGCCGTTATTCATAACAACAACAGTGTCAGACATAGTAAGAGCTTCTTCCTGGTCGTGAGTTACATATATAAAAGTTGTTTGGGTCTGCTTTTGTATTCTCTTAAGCTC
Organism: Oscillospiraceae bacterium; assembly: GCA_015067255.1. Lineage (NCBI taxonomy): Bacteria > Bacillati > Bacillota > Clostridia > Eubacteriales > Oscillospiraceae > Oscillospiraceae bacterium. Next base: position 937 of record SVMS01000012.1, on the reverse strand, counting down.
AATTTGCATATCCTTACGCAACTTAAGGTCAAGAGCGCCTAAAGGCTCATCAAGTAGAAGCACCTTAGGGTCGCAAACGAGAGCTCTTGCAATAGCAACTCTCTGCTGCTGACCGCCGGAAAGCTTGGAAACTGAACGCTTTTCATAACCCTTAAGGTCAACAATATTAAGCATCTGAGTTACCTTTTGCTTTATCTGAGCTTCGGGCATTTTCTTAAGACGCAAACCGAAAGCAACGTTTTCATAAACGTTAAGATGGGGGAATAAAGCATATTTCTGGAAAACGGTATTAACGTTTCTTTTGTGAGGAGGCATACCGTTGATTTTTTCCCCTTCAAAAAAAATATCCCCACTATCAGGCGTCAAAAAACCACCTATTATTCTCAGCGTAGTAGTCTTTCCGCAACCGCTGGGACCTAAAAAGGTGACAAATTCTTTATCCTTGATATTGAGATTAATTTTGTTAAGTATAATTTCGTTGTCAAATTCAACATAGATATCCTTTAAGGATATTATGAAGCCGTGCTCCATCTCTCTACCCCTTTCTGAAATGTATCTTAAAAGATACACCTATTAACTAAATAAGAGTATATAATTTTTTGTGTTATTTTGTCAATATTTTAGCTAAAAAAATATTATTTTAAAAAAAATTTATAATTTATGATAATTTTTAGCATTTTAAATCGAATTTATTGACAAAATCAATATCTTTAACGGTAAATTTTTTACCCTTAAGATAATTAAGCTGCCCTGCATCAGAAGAAAAACTGAACTCAAGACTGTAAGAGCAAAGCGCCTGCGATTTAAGACCAAGACTTTTGTTTGTTTGATTAAGTCCGTATTTACCGTCTCCCGCAAGGGGATGTCCTATATTGGCAAGCTGAGCTCTTATCTGATGGGTTCTGCCTGTAATAAGCTCAATTTCAAGTAAAGAAAG
>SVMS01000011.1 GCA_015067255.1 Oscillospiraceae bacterium | reverse complement strand
CTCATGAGCTTGCACATCAGCGAGGAATTGCAAGAGAGGAAGAGGCGAATTTCGTGGCATTTATGGTTTGTATTTTGTCAGATGATCCGTATCTTCAATATAGTGGCTATTTGGATGTTTACTCTGATGTTATGAACGCCTTATATTCGGCAGATAAGGAGCTTTATAGCGCTGTTTCAGCTCGCCTTTGTGTTGAGGCAAAAAGAGAAAGAGCAAGCTATTCAAAATTCTTCAAAAAATATGCCGATTCAAAGACATCTGAAATTTCTAATAGTATAAATGATTCGTTCTTACAGGCTAATGGTCAAGAGCAGGGCACAAAAAGCTACGGAATGGTCACTGATTTGACAGTTGCATATTACAAGGCGAAGATAAAGAGCTAAATAGCGAAAAATACCTTTTGTGAATATAATGATAACAGTTTTATTCACGAGAGGTAAAAATGAAAAAAATTATTATTGATGGTGGGCAATCTCTTGATGGTGTAATTGAAGTAAGTGGAATGAAAAATTCTGCACTACCTATAATTTTTGCCTGCTTGCTTATAAAAGAAGAGTGTGTGCTTGATAATATGCCAAGAGTGAGCGATGTGCATAATTCGCTCGAAATTTTGCGTCAAATGGGCGCCGAGGCTGACTTTATCGATGCCCATACAATAAAAATTAACACTAAAAATGCCCAAAACATATATTTTGATATGGATTTAATATCAAAAATGAGGGCATCTGCTTATCTTATGTCAAGCTGCCTTTCAAGATACGGAAGTGTTCATATGGTATATCCAGGTGGATGCAACTTTGGCGCAAGACCGATAGAACAGCATATAAAGGGCTTTAAATGCCTTGGCGCAAGCTGTACTGAGGACGGAGAATTTATAGCGCTTTCGCTTTCTAAAAGACTACAAAATGTAAAAATAACCCTTGACAAAATTTCTGTTGGTGCTACAATAAATATGATAATAGCTTCTTGCGTAGGAGAAGGCACAGTAACTATCGAAAATGTGGCTAAGGAGCCCCATGTGCTTGATCTTATTGCCTTTTTGAACATTTGTGGCGCTAATATACGGCTTTTTGGCAATTCTATAAGAGTTGTTGGGGTGAGGTCCTTGAATGGCAAAAGATATCGTATTTATTCTGATATGATAGAGGCACTCACATATGCGACATGCGTAGGTAGTGCCAAGGGCAAAATTTATCTTAAAAATGTTGATTATGAGCATATTTTGCCTATTATTCCTCATTTTGAAAAGACTGGAATATCGATAAAATACAAAAACGGATTTGTATGTATAAAATCCCCAGAAAAGCTTGTATCAACAAGCGTTTTTACGGCCCCATATCCTGAATTTCCAACAGATTTGCACCCTCAATTTTCGGCGATGCTTTGCTTTTGCGATGGTGTCGGAGAAATTACAGAAACAATTTTTCCAGAACGCTTTGCCTATCTTTGCGAGCTTGAAAAAATGGGCGCAAAATTCAAAAAAATCGGCAACAAGGTTGAGATTTACACGTCATTGCTTCACGGTGCAAGCCTTGATGCAACCGATCTTCGTGCAGGTGCAGCTCTTATAGTGTCTGCATTAGGAGCAAACGGAAGAAGCGAAATAAACAATGTTAATTACATCGTCAGAGGATACGAGGACATAGTTCCCAAGCTATCATCTGTCGGTGCAAAAATATTTTATGATAACAAATAAAAGGAGATACAAAAATGGAAGTAACAAAGGAAACTCTTATCGGTGATGTTCTTGATTATGATGTTGAAACAGCACAATTTTTCTTTGAAATAGGAATGCATTGTTTAGGCTGTCCCTCTGCAAGAGGAGAAACTCTTGAGCAAGCTTGTGCTGTTCACGGAGTAGACATTGATGAGTTTTTAGAAAAGCTCAACAGCCATTTTGAATAACAAAAAATCTCGCTGAATTTATCAGCGAGATTTTTTTATCACTTAATATTTTCCGTACTCTCTCCATATGCTGTGCATAAGCTCATAGCGTTCAAGAGCAAGTCCTGTATATGCACAATTTGAAGAAGAAAAGATATATCCGTATCCGGGCATTCCGTCACGAAGAGCTCTTTTACAATCCTCTATTATTTCCTCTTCTGTTCCTGTTTGTAAAAGTCCGCAATTTACATTTCCTATAAGACAAATTTTATCTCCATACTTTTCCTTAACAAATTTAAGGTCTACTCCACCCTGAGGGTCAAGAGAATGTAATGCATCAGGACCTGCGCCTACAAGGTCATCTATAATAGGCATTATATTACCGTCTGTATGCTTTATTGTATAAAGTCCCATATCTTTATACGCCTTTATTTGCTCTGTTAAGTACGGTGTAATAAACTCCGAAAACATATCAGGTGATAAAAATGGATTATCATTAAAGCAGTAGTCACTACACATAGTTATTCCGTCAAGCTGCGCACCTTTTTTCAAAAGCATATCAATAAAGTTTGTTCCGTTTTTAATATTTTCTCTTGCAATTTCGTGCATTTTTTCGGGCTCTTCATAAAACTTTATAGCTTCTTCAACCATATTTTCGCCATTGGGAATAGGAAATGTATAATCTCCGTGAATTGTTACATAATATTGTCCTTCACCCAATTCATTAACCTGATTAATAAGCTCAACATATGTATCTATATCATCATGTATAGGACCTTGAATAAATATAGCACTGTGGTCATATTTCTTTGCTATATCAACATATACAGATGCCGCATCCTTAATCTGTGCAAGCTTTTCCTTTGTACTCATCTGATTCCATTGACCGAAGCCTCTGTGTGTAGGATGAACCTTTCCTATACTTTCCATACTAAGAAAGAATACAAGTTCAAAATGAGGTACATAACCGCTTATAGGCTCTCTTTTTAATGCTTTTATAAATCTCTCTTTGTTTGTCATAATCTTATCACTTCCCTGCTTTTAAATTAATTTATAAATTTTTTTATATTTCCTATAGACATACATAATATAAACATAGCTATATTTACACATACTATACTTGCGCCTGCGGGCACTGAATAAAAATAGGAAATAATTATACCTAAAACAAAAGATATAACGGCAACAATAGCTGAAAAAATAACAACTCTTTTAAAGCTCTTAAAAATCCGCATTGAAGAAAGAGGCGGAAAGATTATAAGTGCAGAAATTAGCAAAGCACCCATAAGCCTCATTCCCAATACTATTGTTATTGATGTCAGTATTGCCAAAAGCATATTATATGCTCCGGTATTTACTCCCGTAGCCTTAGCAAAGCTTTCATCGAAGGTTACTGAGAAAATTTTCGAATAGGAAAAAATATATAAAACAAGAACCGCAATACATAAAACAACAGACAGCCAAAGGTCTTTTTTCTCAATGGTAAGTATGCTTCCAAACATAAAATTTTGAATATCTACGTTCATTCCCTTTGTAAGAGAAACAACCATAACGCCTATAGCCAAGGCTCCCGTAGATATCATAGCGATAAGCGCATCACCTTTTATTTTACTGTTTTCGCTTATTCTAAGTAATAAAAATGCAGAAATAACTACAATAGGTATAGAAAATTCAAGCTCGGCAAAATTCAAAGCAGTTGCTATTGCCATAGTTCCAAAGCCTACGTGAGAAAGGCCGTCCCCTATCATAGAATATCTTTTCAAAACAAGGCTTACACCAAGTAATGCGGCGCAAAGTGCTACAAGACCACCCACAATAACAGCACGCTGCATAAACTCATAGGAAGAAAAGATTTTAATAAGCTCATCAAGCATTTTATTCTCCTCCCATAAATTCTTTTGAAAATTTACTCTTTAAATAATCCTCAGTTTTTCCAAAGAAAATTTCTTTATTTCCAAGATGCAAAATATGACTTGCGTATTTTACCGCAGTTTTTATATCGTGAGATACCATAATTACACTTATACCGTCTTTATTGATTTTTTCAATCAAATTATACATTTCAAGGGTTGCAACAGGGTCTAAGCCCGTATATGGCTCGTCTAAAAGCAAAAGCTTTTTGGTTGCACAAAGAGCTCTTGCAAAAAGCACTCTCTGTTGTTGACCTCCTGAAAGCTCAGAATAGGATTTTTTCAAAAGATTTTCAATACCCATTTTTTTCATATTTTCCAAGGCTGTATTTTTTTCTTTTTTAGAATAAAACGGACGCAGCCCTCTCGAATTAAGACAACCCGAAAGCACAATTTCATATACGTTAGCAGGAAAATCCTTTTGAAAATCACTTTGCTGTGGCAAATAGCCTATCTCATATTTTTTAAGTCCGTCTGAAAACTTTATTTTACCCTTTGAAACATTTTTTAAGGAAAGCAACGCTTTAATAAACGTACTCTTTCCGCTTCCGTTTTCACCGACAATATAAATATAATCGCCTTCGTTTACTTCAAGGCTAAGGTCAGACAAAATTATATTTCCGTCATATCCTAAGCTTATGTTTTCACAGCTTAAAAGTGACATATTAAATCCCTTTCAAATAGCTTTTAAAAAGCATTTTTTAACGTTTCATAATTTTTATACATAAGAGAGAGATAAGTTTCTCCTCTTTCTTTTTCTTCTTTGGAAATATTATGGCAAGAATGAAGCAAAGCAATATTTGCGCCTGTTTGAGAAGCTATACTTTGACACATTTTTTTATTTGAAAGCTCTATATAAAAAATTGTTGATATTTTTTCTGCTTTGATTTTATCTATTAAAAAAGCTACGGTAGAGGCATTGGGCTCTGTTTCACTGCTGCAGCCGGGAAATGCTCCGTAATAATCAAGTCCGTATCCTTCAACAAAGTAGCGAAAAGGAAACCTATCGGCAAAAATCAAAGTTACTTTTTTATTATTAAACAACATTTCAAAAGCATTGTCAAGATTTTTAATTTCATTTATATATTTTTCTTTATTCTGCTCATAATGCTCTTTGTTTTGCGAATCTATTTCAATTACTTTTTTATAAATTCCTTCTGTTATTTTAATTGCATTTTTGGGATAGGTCCACACGTGTTCGTCATACTCTTCTCCGCTATGCTCTGTATGATGTTGCATACCTTCTTTCAATTCTTCCTTTAGTATTTCTGTACAATCCATCATTTTAAGAGTATTTATAGGTTTCTCCAATGAATTTAATATTTTTTCAATCCAGGAATCTGATACTCCGCCCGTATAGATAAACAAATCACAATTTTGTAATGCTATAATATCCTTCGGGGTCGGCTCGTAGGAATGGCTTTCCGTTCCCGGAGGTACAAGCATTGTTATATTTGCTTTATCTTTACATATTTCTCTCGCAAAATCATAAGACGGAAAATTTGTTGAAATAATATTGATTTTATTATCCGATTTATTTTCTTCAAGCCCTTTGCAGCTTGCAAATGATATTAAAACCAACATTACAGCTATTAAAAAACTTAAGTATCTTTTCATTATTTACAATCCTTACAAACGCCATATATTATAGTTTTTGAATTATCCATAACAAAATTATGGTCTTTAGCAAGATGGGTACCCACTTTTCCCATTATATCGCAATCGGTATGGATAATCTCTCCGCATTTTAAACATTTTAAATGAAAATGAGAATCACAGTTATTACAATTATTAAGTCGGTAATTTGCACAGCCGTCATATTCGGAAATAAATTTTTTCAAAACTCCTTCTTCCGAAAGCTTTGACAACATTCTATAAACAGTCGCCTGCCCCATTTCAAGCTCATTTGACTGTATTATTTGCTTTGCACTAAAGCATTTATCAGGACTGTTTTTAAAAAAATCAATAATTAAACTTTTCTGTTTTGTATTATACATTTTCATACTAAAAATCAACCCCTGCAAAAAACTCAAATTGATAATCATTATCAATTTGAGTTTATCATATATATAGTAAATTGTCAACAAAAACGTAATATTTTCTAATAATAAAAAAACATCATAAAATATTACCAAAAATCAAAATAAAACCATTGACTTTAATTTAATTATATTGTAATATTTTAAAAAAGATTTTTTTGGAGGTCTTTATATGACTGTCAGAGAACGTATGCAAGCTATTTTAAATATGAAAAAGGTTGATAAGGTACCTGCTGTAGAATGGGCTACCTGGTGGGACAAAACTGTTGCAAAATGGCAAGAAGAAAACAGTTCGGTTCCTTCTGATAAATTTGAACTCTTTGATTTTTTCGGACTTGATACACAGTATCAGCTATGGGTCCCTTCCCGTGATGAAACTACCCCTGCTCCTGCATATGAAGGCGCTCCTATAATGGAAGATGAAAAAGATTATGAAAATTTACTTTCTCATCTTTATCCGGAAAACACTTTTGAAAATATAAAAGCTTCTCTTCTTCAGATTAAGCAACAACACGATGAAGGTAAAATTGCTGTTTGGTTTACTTTGGAAGGCTTTTTCTGGTTTCCCCGTACTCTTTTCGGAATAGAAAATCACCTTTATTCTTTTTATGACTATCCTGAGCTTATGAAAAGAATAAATACAGATTTAATTGAATTTCATAAAAAGGTTATAGAAGCTATTTACGAGGTATTGACTCCCGAATTTATGACCTTTGCTGAGGATATGTCATATAATCACGGACCTATGATTTCAAAAGACCTTTTTGACGAATTTATGGCACCTTTTTACAAAGAGATTGTTCCTCTTATAAAGGCTAAAGGCACCAAAGTATTTATAGATACCGACGGTGATGTTGAACCTCTTATTCCCTGGTTTAAAGAGGTTGGTATCGAGGGTGTTTTACCTTTAGAGCGTCAGGCGGGCGTTGATGTTAACAGAATACGTCAAAACCACCCCGATTGGCTGATGATGGGTGGCTTTGACAAAACTATTATGAAAAACGGCGAAGAGGCTATGAGAAAAGAATTTGAACGTCTTCTTCCCGCTATAAAATCAGGCGGATATATTCCTTCTGTTGACCATCAGACTCCGCCCGATGTTTCAGTAGAAAACTATAGAATATACGTTAAGCTACTCAGAGAATATTGCGAAAAAATTTAGTTTTCTTCTATTTTTATGCTTGCTTTATTATCCCACTGCGAAGGATATTTGGGATTGAAGGTATATTCTCCGTTTTTCAGCGTAACTCCCATTATTTCTTCCGTTACAATTTTAAAGAACCAGCCTGCTGAACCTGTATAATGGCTCCAGCCTCCCCTTCCCTTTAGACCTTGAGCTGTATATATATCAGCAGATAATGCATATGGCTCTGTGAGATATTTTTTAGCTGTATGGCTGTTTCTTGCGTGACTTAACGGATTTATCATTTTTAAAAGTTCATAGGCTTTATCGGTTTGTTTGTCCTTAATCAGTCCTAATACAAGCCATAATGCTGCGTGCGTATATTGTCCTGCATTTTCTCTAATTCCGGGTATATAGCTTTTTATATACCCGGGATTATTTTTGCTGTTATCAAAAGGCGGAACAAACAGAGAAATTATTCCGTTTTCCTCGTCTACAAGCTCTTTAACGGCATTTTCAAGCGCACTTTTAACCCTATCTTTTTCAAGTCCTATTATTGAAGCAAAGCTTTGAGGCAAAGCATCTATTTTACATTCATCACTGTTTTGACTTCCCAATGGGTCCCCGTTATCAAAAAAGCCTCTTATATAATAGCCCGAATCAAAGGCTACATCTTCAATGTTTTTTCTTAAAGCTTGAGCAGTTGTTTTACAAAGCTTAGCAGTTTCGCTGTCTGCTAATTCAATGCAAAGCTTTTTTAATCTCTCTGCTACCAAAACGACAAACTGACTAAGCCATACAGAAGTGCCTTTTCCTTGTGCGCCTACATTATTAAAGCCGTCATTCCAATCTCCGCTGCCTATAAGAATAAGTCCGTTTTCTCCATAGTTAAGCCCCTTTTTAAAAGCTCTTACTGCGTGCTCGTATACATTTTCCTTAATCTGTGATTTTTCGGGAGTAATATAGGCTTCGTTAACTCCTTTTTTCAGTTCATCTGCTTTAAGATAAAATATTTTTTTATCGAGAATTGTTTTATCTCCCGTTTTTTCTATATATTCACAAAGAGCGTATGGGAGCCATAGCAAATCATCGCTACACCTTGTGCGCACGCCTTTTATAATCTTTGTTGACTCACAGTACTCGTGCCACCAATGCATAACGTCGCCCTCTTCAAACTGTACTGAACAGCAACGCAAAATCTGAAGCTTTAAAATTTCCGGATAGATTGAACTGATGCAGATTGCATCTTGAAGCTGGTCTCTGAAGCCAAAAGCACCACCGCATTGATAGAAGCCTGTTTTAGCAAAAAGACGGGAGTATAAAATTTGTTTTTGCAAAAAATTGTTATAAAAAAGATTCAATTCTTCATCGGGAGTATCAATAATAAATTTTCTGTCAAATTTATTTTCTATTCTCTCTTCTTTGATACAGTTTTCAATAGCCTCTTTAGATTTTGCATATCCCAGAATAAAGCTTGTTTTAAAGCTTTGTTCACTGTTAAGCTGCTTTTCCACTCCTACAGCAAGACAATTTTCACAAGGCTTTTTAGTCAATGCGTTCCATATACCCTGTAAAAATTTTCTTCTGTTGTCTGTTCCGTAGGTGCTGTCTTTACAGTACAAAAACATTATTCCGCCATATCCGTTATTAACAATATTTCTTGCGCTCCATACTCCGTTTATATTTTCTGTTGCTATTGCACCGTGTCGGGTTTGTGAACTTAAAATAGGCTCACAATAAAAACAAAGCTCAATATTTTCCATACGTTGAGAATTGTTTTTTATTTCTACGTCTACATATTTGCACGGCTTTATACCGTCTACTGTTACAGTAACCTTTATCTCTGCAAAATCAAGCTTTGCCTCGAAAATTGCTTTATCAGGCCTTATAACAGTATGACCTTCACGGCATATATCATATATTTTTCCATGACAACGTAAAAAAAGTCTTTCTCCGCTGTTATCATATACAGTATCATTTGACCACGGAGTCAGCTTATTTTCTCTTGCATTTAATGCAAAGGTAAAGCCCAATGAGCTATCTGAAACCAAAGTGCCGAAATTTTTATTTGCAATTATTGCGCAGTAAGGAGGTCTGAAGCTCCAATGTCTTTTATTCGTTATTTTATATTCCTTTTGCGAAAAACCTCCTATTTGAGTTTGATTAAATAAAGCTTCCCTGTTAGGCTCACTTTCGCCGTATGAAAGCCTAAAAGGTAAAAATTTGTTTTGAGAAAAGCTTTCGTCTTTTTCTTCAAAGCTAAATACGCTCATACGAAGTAAAAATCTTCTCTCTTGAACAGGGAGATTTACCGTATATATATCACCTTTTGAACGGTATCCGCTTATACGAATTTGATTTATCTGTGCATTTATTCCATTATAAAGCGGTCTGTCATAGCCTTGTTTTTCGTCATAAAAAATTACAAGGTCACAGTTAACTCCTTTTTTACGGAAATATACATATATATCAATAGGTGTTCTTAATGCTTTTAAATCCTCTTGTTTATTTATAGATGTGCAAATTATAGGAATATCTCCGGAAATTCCGTATTGCCACAGGGTATCTAAGCCATAGCTTCTTTCGGGCGGTTGTATTATTGGATTAGTATTATAATAAAGCTTTGGTAAAATTTTAAGAGCTGTTTCCTGTTTTCTTTGAGAAAGTGTTGAAAAGGGCGGTAAGGCTTGACTCATCAAAGAAGTTTTTTCATTTTTCAGATTTAAAAACATCTCCTGTGCCTGCTCTTTAGTTTTGCCGCAGCATAAAAGCAAAACAGCAGAAGCCTTATTCTTTTGTGGCTTCATTTTTCCTAAAATACAAAGGCAAGGATTTACAGGAGATGGTGCCACTCCTTTAAAGCTGTTTTCTCTCAAATCAATATCTGAAAGACCTTCCATTCTGGGCAAAATATTTTCTCTCATTGTTTCATATTTTAACTCACTATCACTGCTAAGCACTCCTGCGGCAAGCCATATTTCCTTATCTTCAGGAGTTCTTGTACGGCGTGTAAAAATCACAAAATCTCTCTCATCATATTGACAGCAAGTAAACAGTGCAGAAAAAGCAGGATGGGAAAGTTCGCTTTCAAAGGCTGTTAAAATAGGCTCTAAATAAAAAGCAAAGCTTATATCTTGATTTTTCTTCATTTCAACACTAAGCTCAAAAATTGCCGCAGGCTGTGATTTATGCAATGTAGATACCATTGTCGCATCAAAATTCTGAGTATTCAAATAATAAACTGCTCTGCTTTCAGAAAGAGTCGCCTTATAGTTTTGATTTGTATCGAAAAACGGTGCTGAGGTTACACTGTATTTTTTATTTTTATCAATTATAAAAGCAAAAACACCTTGAGGCATTTTAAAATTATCTCTGCGATATTTTAATACTCCGACTCCGCCATACTTAATAATACAACATCCATTATCAGAAACAACAGCATTCATTGAACCGTTTGAAATTACAGAAGCTCTCTGATTATTCATTGAAATTTCACGGCTTACAACTGAAACAGGAAGCAGCTTCATATCAGGAATACGGAAATCTTGTTTTTCATTATATAAGCTTATACGAGCAGGTACCTTTTCGCATAACAATTCTTCAAAGCTATTCATCTGCAAATCACTCATAAATATTTTTACAAGTGCATCGTCGCAAAGTGCATTACATATTGCGCATATACTCATTCCCAAGTGATGTGCCATATAGCTTTTTACTATAGCGAATTGACCGTTAGCACGATTTTTTGTAAAGTCTACTGCTTCAAAAAATCCGTATTTTCCATATACACCTAATTTTTTTAATCTTTCAAGATTATGAAGGGCGCTGAAGGGCTGTATAGCAACAGTCAAAAAGGTTGAATAAGGTGATATAACCCTTTCACCCTGTCTGTATTTATCAAGAGCGAGCTTAGGCACTCCAAAGGCTCTGTACTGATAGGAAAGCTCATTATCAAAAGCATAAAATCCGCTTTCGGAAATTCCGTAGGGTCTATGATATTTTTTTTGTTCATTTATAGCAAAATGAGTTGCTTCCCATATAAGACTGCCACTATAACAAGGCAAAAACAAGTTAGGCATCATATATTCAAACATTGTTCCGCTCCAGGATTTCAAGCCGAAATAGCCTCTGTAACCTATAAATAGTCTATTTAAGGCAGACCAGTGCTTTTTGCCAACCTTTCCCTTTGCTATAAGATAGTATCCCGTCATTCTGTATTCGCTCATAAAAAGGTCGTAGCAGTTATCCCCTGTTTTACCTTCACTGTCTACCCCTATATAAAACAGCTTCTTTTTCTTATTATATAAGAAATCAAAATCCATTTCATTTTCTATATTTTTTATATCATTAAGCAAGCTTTCTTTAGCCTTGTTCTTTGATAGATAAGAATACAAAAGACAAAGACTGCAAGCTAAGTTTCCGCTGTCAACGGTAGAAATATATCGTGGCTCTAAAGGCTTTAAATCCTCTGTTGAATACCAGTTATAAAGATGACCTCTGTATTTTTCAGCTTTTTTTATTGTTTCAATTGTATTTTCAATTTTTGAAACTAAGCTTTCAAAAGTAATTATTCCTAAAATATGGGCGCTGACATGAGCAATAAGAGACATACCTATATTGGTAGGTGACGTTCTTTTAGCCTGACGGTAAACAGGCTGCTCCTGTAAATTATCGGGCGGCAAAAAATTGTTTTCTTGATTTACGAAATCTGCAAAATAGCTATATATATCTTTTGCATATTCCATAAGCTTTTCTTGTTTTTCAGCAGGTATTTTTCTTATTTGTTCCGGGGTTGGTTTAGAAATCAGATATGCCGCTAAGGGCGCAAGAGCAAAACCTACTCCTATGACAATAAGGTGAATTTTCAGTGTAAGAATAAAAACCAATGCAAAAACCGGACATATTATCATTCCTTTATAATAGCTCAGAAGAGTATCTTTTCTTTTATCCGATTGTGCGGCTGTTATCCAAACCAAAAGCTTTTTCTTAGTAATAAGCATACGGATAAGCGCTACATAAAAAGCGTGAAAGCTTACCAAAGCAGCATAAGGTAAAAAAATCAAATCAAACAATGCGCTTAAAAATACGCTTTTAAATACTGATATTGTTTTTGAAGAATATCGTATTTTTATAGCTTCAAGGCCACCGTGCACTACTGTATCAACAAGAGAAATAATCTGTCCCGAAAACAGTGATATAATTCCCACAGCAAAACAAATCGGTGAAAAAAAGCCCCATAGTAAAAGCTGTAAATTAGCTCTTATCAAAAGCATTCTTCTTATATTATCCAAAAGCTTGAATTTATTTATTGAGGAAATTCCCGAAAGCTCTTTTTCCCCCTTGGAATTAACAACCTTTTTAAATAAGAATATAAGGCTTTGCACATCTCCCCTATACCATCTGTGAGCACGTTTATAATAAGCAAATACACTTGAAGGAAAGCTGTCTGTCATAGCAACCTCGCCTACAAAGCCTGTTCTCATAAAAAAACCTTCTAATAAATCGTGGCTTAAAATTTTGTTATGAGGGATTTTTTTAATTGCCGTTTTATAAAATGCTTCTACGTCAAGAATTCCTTTTCCCGAAAAAATACTTTCTTCAAAAATATCATAGTAAAGGTCATAGGTAGGGTTGCTGTAGGTTTCGCTACCGCCGAAGCCTGCATAAATTTTTGAAAAAAGATTTTTTTGAGAAGATGCCAAATCCGCTGACAGTCTTGTAACGATTATTCCATAGCCATTCTTTACAATGCCTTTTTTCTCATCAATTTCTGCCTTATTTGATGGATGAAGCATAGCACCTACAAGAGTTTTAATTTCTTGTATTGGTAAATTTGTATCGCTGTCCAAAGCTGTAATATACTTTATTTTTCTTAATCTTTCCTGATTTCCAAAGATATCACCGTTGATTTTTTTGCCTTGATATATATAGGAAACAAGCTCACATATTGCTCCTCTTTTTCGCTCAAAACCCATAAATATTTTTTCTTTTGGATTATAGCTTCTGTTTCTTACAACACAGAAAAAGCAATCGTTTTTTAATTCTTCTATTTCTTTTTTTAGAGTTTGCTTTAATTCTTCATCGCCTTTTTCTACTTTCAGATTACTGTCTTTAAAATCTACCAAAAGTCCGAAAAGTACGTTTTTACCACCGTTTGTACAATTAAGCTTTTTTATTCTTGTTATAAGCTTTTCTATATCCTTTTTGCTTGTTACAAGACACGATATAACTACTGCTGTAAGCGCATTATCGGGTATCTCCTTTAGCTTAATTACAAAACAAGGTCTTATTTTTCTGAATTTATAATAGGAAAAATCTAATATTTTTTTAACAATTTCACTTACAGGAATTACAAATAGGAAAAAGCTCCACCAACGTCCCAAAAAAGCTGTAAGAACGCTGCTTAAAGCCACTGTAAAAAATGTCAACAAAAATAAATATATATAACCTGCTATGTTTTTTTCTTTTTTAAAAAGTATTTTTCCCAAATGAACGTTATTTTTTTGAGCTTCGTTCAATACTTTTTTTGCCTGTTCAAGCTGAGAAATATTATTTTTATCAGCAAGCTCCGCAACTTTTTTTCTGTAATAATCCTTTGACGCGTCTGTCATAGAGGAATATACATTCTCAGGGTCTTTTTCTAATACCCTCTCAACCTCCCAAAAGCTTAAAACATCCTTTTGCTCTATATCGCAAAGTTTGCGGTAAGCGATAATTATATCCTTAAAGCTACATTTTTCTTTACCTCTGCAAAGTCTGTAAAGTCTGTAACATAGCTCCAATCTTAAGCATAAAAGTATTTTTGAAATAGTTTCATATTTTAAAACATTCTTGTATTTATCGCTTTTTAGAATTGCTCCTAAATTTTCTAAAGAAATATCATATTCAAAGTTTGAAATACATTCTTTTGCTATATCAAAGGCAATACCGCTGTTACCCCTTAATTCATTAAGGGCAAAATAGACTTCCTGCATAACTATATATATATTTTCATAAAGCCAGCGTTTATCTCCCTCGTTTTTTTCAGCAAGGGTAAGATTTTGTTGATATTTTTTTATATATTCCGCCTGCTTTGCATAAACATATAAGCTTTTATCCATACACTTAATCCCCGTTTTTTAATTTTTGTTTTTAGTATGCTCAAAAACGTTAATTAAATGTAAAAAATTTGATTTTATCTCACTATATACATAGCGTTAAGAACACTCCAATTTGACGGAAAACGCTTCATAAGGCTCCAATAACCGCCGCCATACAAAGAATATTCTTCTATAAGGGAAAGCTTTTCAGATATGCTTTTTGCATCGTCAAACCATATCTCGTGCACTTGATTGTTTTCATTTGTATAAACAAAATGCGGAGCTTGAGAAACCTCGTCATAAAGGATTTCAGCCCTATATTTTACCGCTATATCATAAGCCTGCGATGTAGAAATACTTACTGCTTTAGTCTGTCCCTTTACATATGGTAAAGGCCAGTCATAACCATAATTAGGTAATCCTAAAATTATTTTTTCAGGCGGCATTTGAGTCAATGCATATTCTACAACAGCTCTGACATTTTCTATAGGAGCTACTGCCATTGGCTCTGAATACGTATATCCCCATTCATATGTCATTAAAAAAACATAGTTTGCCGCTTCTGAAAGACCTGCGTAATCATGAGCCTCATATAAAAGACCTCTTTGAGCTGATGAAGTTTTCGGGGCAAGAGCAACTATAACGTCATACCCGTAGTTATTCAAATACTGTGTGGCTTTCCTTACAAATTCTATATAATTTTCTCTGAGCTGTGCCGGAATAAACTCAAAATCAATATCAAGACCTGTATAGCCTTTATTTCTCATATTTTGATAAATGTTTTCTATCAGACGCTGTTGTGCCGCTTCATCATTTAAAAGCTGTTCTGCAAGGGCACTACTGAAATTCCCTTCCTGCGTAAGTGTAGAAATATGCATAAATGACGATGTTCCATAATACTGTGCAGAAGAAATAAGCTGTTCATCATCAAGGTCAACAAGCTCCCCCTGAGGAGTAAAGCCGTATGTAAACGGAAGAAGGTTTGTAAGATAATATAGAGTCCCCTCTAATAGCCTTTGCTCTATAAAAGGATATGCATATGCATTTATTACCACCTCTCTCGTCGGTGTATCGGTGAAATCAATTATTATACTCTGACCCTCATATATTTGCGGCCTTCCTTTTAAAGAGGCATTATTTCTATAAAGCTGTCTTACGCTCGTATTATACTGCTGAGCAATAGAAAAAAGGCTATCACCCTCTACTACCGTATGTACTGTTTTTGGATACAAAATTACCAAGCTTTGTCCTACAGCCAAGGTATAAGGAGCTAAAAGTCCGTTATATTCTATAAGTCTGCTTATTGTTATATTATAATTCTCTGCAATAGAATTTACTGTTTCTCCCGATTGTACCGTATGTATTATCATATTTACACTCTCCCCATCAGAATTTCATACAAATATTATATTAAGACACTATTTTTTTAATAACTTGATATAATGTTATTTTTTTGTTGCAAATAAATTGTTTTTCATTTATAATAGTATAGTAAATGTTTTAGCTGAAAGGGATTGACATAAAATTGGAAAAGCAAGAGCTTTTTAATTATATATTGTCTGCTGCAGCTTCAAACCGTCTTAGTCATTCCTATTTAATTGAAAGTAATGATACCTCAGGAGCACTTGAAGCAGCAAAGCTTATGGCTATGTGCTTTGAATGTGTCGGTCAACAAGTCCCCTGCAAAAAATGTAAAGACTGTTTGAAAATACAAAAGGATATTCATCCTGATGTTATTACTGTATCTGTCCAAAAAGACAGAGCGACAATCGGTGTTGAAGCTTCACGTCAAATTTTTGCAGACGTTTTTGTTATTCCCAATGAAAGCAAAAAGAAAATTTATATAATCCCGCAGGCAAATTTACTCACCGTTGCCGCACAGAATGCTCTTTTAAAAACCCTTGAAGAGTCTCCGGAATATGCAGTATTTATTCTTATTACTCCCGAGGGAGAAGCTATGCTTGAAACAATCAATTCCCGTTGTATCAGACTCTTGCTTTCTTCTGAGGATGAAGCTTCTAAGAAAAAAGAGCTTCAGACAGCTTCTGATTTTTTAAAGGCTTTATATGGTACAAATGAATTTGCTTTTCTAAAATTTTCAGACTCTCTTTCTAAAAAGCGTGAGTCTCTTTTAAAGCAAATCAGTCTTTTAAAAAACGTATTCAGGGATATAATAATCTCAAAAAGTGTTAAAGGTGCAGACCTTTACATACCTGATTTTTCAAAAGACTATGCGCTTGCCGCTTCGAAAACTACTATAAAACAGCTTTTAAATGTTGTTAACATCTTAGAAGATGCTTATACACAAATAGAATCAAATTCAAATATCAATCTTTCGGTTACTGTTTTATTTATTAAAATTTGGGAGGAAGTTCATTGACAGAGGTTATTGGAATAAAATTCAAAAAAGGCGGAAAAATTTATTATTTTGGTCCCGCAGGAATAAATTTTAAAAAAGGAAGCTTTGCTATTGTTGAAACTTCACGCGGAGTAGAAATCGGAGAAGTGGCTTTGGAAAACAGAGAGGTTCCTGATGACTGTATTGTGCCCCCTCTTAAAAACGTATTAAGAGAAGCTACTCCGGCAGATATAAAAAAATCTCAAGAGGCTGTTGAAAGAGAAAAACAAGCCTTTGAAATATGCCAAAAGAAAATTTTAGAGCATAAGCTTGATATGAACCTTATAAACGTTGAATGTAGCTTTGATTCAAACAGACTTCTATTTTATTTTACCTCCGAAGGCAGAGTTGACTTTCGTGAATTGGTAAAGGATTTGGCATCAATTTTCAAAACAAGAATTGAGCTTCGTCAAATCGGTGTACGCGATGAAGCAAAGCTTCAAGGCGGTTTGGGAATATGCGGCAGACCTTTTTGCTGTTCCTCATTTTTAGGAGATTTTCACCCTGTTTCTATTAAAATGGCAAAGGAACAAGGCCTATCTCTTAATCCTACAAAAATTTCAGGAACTTGCGACAGGCTTATGTGCTGTCTTAAATACGAGCAAAACGCATATGAAGATTTGGCTAAAACAACTCCACGTGTAGGCAGTATAGTACAAACTCCGGACGGCAACGGCGTTGTAACGGAAATCTATTTGCTTAAAGGTCTTGTAAAAGTACGTTTGGACAGCAATCCTGATGCTACTCCAAAAATTTATAATAAAGAAGACCTTAAAATATTAAAGAAAAAAGAAGAGCCTGAAACCCAGGAAACAGAAATCGTTACAGACGATTCTATATGATGCAAAAAAGCTTATGAGTTTTTACGACTCATAAGCTTTTTAAATTATCAGTTGCTTCTTTTCTCTTTTTTCTTCTTACTCTGTTTATATGTCTTTCAAAATCACCGTTTGAAATAAGCTTTGCCAAAACAAACTGCATAAAAGTCGGTACTGTGCAAGAATAAAAGCCTAATTTTTCTTCAAATACAGCCACTAATTTTTCGGGCAAAACCATATACCCCACACGAAGCGACGGGGATATAGTTTTAGAAAAAGTGTTCATATAGATAACATTTTCCTTTGATGTGTCTGAAAACAACGTTTCTTCGGGCTTTTTCGAAACTGAAAACTCCGATTCAAAATCATCTTCTATAATATATCTGTTATCTTTACTCGCCCAACGCATATATTCGTGGCGTTTAGATGCGCTTGCTGTTACTCCGCTTGGAAAACTACGATACGGAGATATATGAAGAACGTCTGCTTTACTTTCTCTTAAAGCAATGCTTTCTATTCCATCATTACCAAGAGGTAGCTTTTCGTATTTTACATCGGAAGCTTTATATACCTGCTCTATCTTTTTATATGAGGGGCTTTCTATTGCATACACTTTATTTCTTCCAAGCATATCTATTATTAAGCTATAAAGATATTCAGAGCCTGAGCCTATAATAATTTGCCTTGTATCAGCAATAATACCTCTGCTTCTTGCAAGGTATTGTCTTATTGCTTCTCTTAATTCTATACAACCTAAATTTGAAGATTTTTCTAAAATACTTTCTCCAAAATCATTCATTACGCTTCGCATTGTTTTTGTAAATACCGAAAATGGAAATTCGGAAGATGCACTTTTATTGTGATTAGACAAGGTTGTATTTGAAACAGTTTTATCCGATGCACTTGCGAAGCCGTCATCTATGCGAAAAATAACAAAATATCCGCTTCTTTCTTTAGCTTCCGCATATCCCTCATCACAAAGAAGCGAATATGCGTGCTCTACTGTTACTGTGCTTAATCCCATTTCTTCTGCAAGTATTCTTTTTGAAGGCAGCTTACTGTTATAAGGGTATATCTCTTTTATTATATCTTCCCTCATTTGCCTATAAAGCTGAAGATAAGCAGGCAAAGTATCATCTTTATCTATTATGTATTTCATCTGGTTATATATTTTTCTCCCATTCTGACTATTTTCATATGACCAAAAATATTATATACTATTTAAAAATAAAAAGCAAGGAGGAAAGCAAATGTTACGCACACAGCAAAAAAAAATAGCTGTTATCAATGATTTTTCCGGTTTTGGACGTTGTTCTATTACTGTTTCATTACCTATTATATCTGCGATGAAAATTCAGTGCTGTCCCTTGCCTACCTCAATTTTTTCTAACCATACAGGCTTTGATAGCTTTTATTATACAGATTTCACCGAACATATGAGCTCTTATATAGAAGAATGGAAAAAGTTAAATCTTAATTTTAACGGAATACTTACAGGTTTTCTCGGTTCTCCGGAACAAATAGATATAGTAAAACATTTTTTTGAGTATTTTAAAAAAGAAGATGCCGTTATTGTTATAGACCCAATTATGGGTGATTGCGGAGAGCTATACCCCACCTACTCTCCCGAGCTTGCAAAAAAAATGGGTTCTTTAGTCCCATATGCTGATATTCTTACTCCTAATCTCACAGAGGCTTGTATTCTTACTAATACTAAATACCGTAATGATATAGACAAAGATGGACTTCTTGAAATATGTCAAAAGCTTAGCTTAATGGGACCGAAAAAAATTGTTATTTCAGGTCTTGAACACCAAGACAACCTTGATAATTTTATTTTTGAAAAAGGAAAAGCACCTATTGTTATTACAGCACACAAAGTAGGTCCATGCCGTGCAGGAACCGGTGATGTTTTTTCTTCAATTATTGCCGCTGATGCTGTTAATGGCAAAGACTTTACAACTTCTATTCAACACGCTTCTTCTTTTATTGCCAAAGCTTTGCGCAAAACTGTTGAGCTCGGTTTACCGAAAACTGACGGTATTTGTTTTGAAGAATTTTTATCAGAAATCTGAAGGAGCTTTTATATATAATGAAAAAAGAAAACATAAAGCTTATGTGCCTTGCAGGAGTTTTTACTGCTATTGTATTTGTTTTTACTGCTTATCTTCATATTCCAATCCATACGGGATATATACATATAGGAGACGGATTTATATATCTTGCTTCTTGCATACTCCCATTGCCTTATGCTGTCTTTGTAGGTGCAGGCGGTGCTCTTCTTGCTGACTGTCTTACAGGCTTTGCTCTTTGGGCGCCTGCTTCTGTAATCATTAAAGCTATAACTGTATTTTTCTTTTGCAGAAAAACGCACAAAATTATTTCTAAAAGAAATATATTTGCCTTAGTCCCTTCCTCCTTAATATGTATTGGTGGCTATTACATTTACGATGCGTTGATAACGGGTAATTTCTTTTCTCCTATAGCTGCAATTTGGGGAAATATAACTCAATGTGTTTTTAGCAGTATTGTATTTATCCTTATTGGCATTACATTTGATAAAATTGATATTAAAAAATTTATAAGGTGACAAAAGTATGATGACTATTACATACCAGGTTAAAAACGGAATTTATGTCAATATCACAAACCGTTGTCCTTGTGACTGTACTTTTTGCCTGAGAAATAACAACGACAAAGTTTATGATTCAGACTCTCTTTGGCTTGAGCGTGAGCCCACTGTACAAGAAATTTGTGACAGCATTGACACTTGGGATTTAGATAAATACACTGAAATTGTTTTTTGCGGTTTTGGAGAACCTACAGAACGTCTTGACGCTTTGCTGAAGGTAGCAAAATATATTAAAGAAAAAAGTAATATAAAAATCCGTATAAATACAAACGGTTTATCCGATTTAATTTGGAAAGAAAAAACTGCGCCCAAGCTCAAAGGACTTATTGATGCAGTTTCCGTAAGCCTTAATGCTACCAATAAAGAGGATTATCTTAAAATAGTGCGTTCTAAATTCGGTATTGACTCATACGACGCTATGCTTGAGTTTACAAAAGATTGCGTAAACTATGTTCCTGATGTTATGATGACAGTGGTAGATGTTGTAACTTCTCCCGAAGAGCAACAGCGTTGCCTCGAAATTTGTAATTCTATAGGCGCTACCCTTCGCATACGACCGTATGAAAGCTGATAAATAAAGGAATGAGAATAAGAAATGGTAAAAAAGGTGATAAACTATTTTGCATCAATCATTACCTACACCGTTATTTTAGGATTGCTTTCTCCCATTTTTGATATGGTAAATATTTTGGATACATATAAACGAATAGATCACTGGCTTCTTTGTTTTCTTGCCGTTTTGACGGTATATCATATTCTATTTTACTTTGAAAAAGTCAATCCGAGAAAAATGTATTACTGTGTAGGAGTGTTTACTACAACAATTGCAATATTATTTTCGTCAGTTGCCTTCATTGTAGCATTAATATGGATAGCAATTCTCGAAAACATTGCAATAAAAATTGTATTTTTGTTTGTTTCTTCTATTATATATTTAACCCTAATTTATATTTTTGTACACCGAGGCGTAGCTGTATATAAACGAGGGAAAATTAGAATATTTAAATTTAGCGTTAAAACATATCAAACCGATAAGATTGAAGATTATAGCTTTGATTATATCGGTAAAAAATGTGTAATTCATATTATTGTTTCAGGAAATGACCACATTTTCAAAATTCCATCATCTTCTGCAAAGCATTGCGAACAACGGTTTAAATCCATAAATTGCCGTAATCATACGATATAAAATTATCCCCGACAGATTTTAAAATCTATCGGGGCATTTTCTTTCTTATAAAAAGCAACCATTATATGTCTGTTTTTTATCGTTATATTATGCGTACATACCGTTCATTGACATATACGCATATATTTTTTCGCCGTGTTCCTGCTCTTCTTTTTGAATATGGTTAAGCAAATTTCTTATTGCTGTATCTGAAAACTCAAATATCGAAATATTATAAAGAGTTGAAGCGTGCTTTTCTGTTGCCAAAGCATCCTGACAAAGATATTTATCTTTATTTTTATCTTCTGCTGAACAGTTTGAAGGTTGAGCAGGTACTTGAGGCTGAGTTCCTCCGCCGTTGCCTGTCGGAACTGTACCGCTTTCAATTTGATTTAAAGTTTGCAAATGCTGTTGTTCTACTTGACCTATTTGAGAAAAAAGATTTTTTAATCCTCCGTCACAGGCATCGTTTGCATATTTCATATACTTTTCAATACAAAGCTGTTCCTGGTCCTTCATATCTTTTATAAGTGTTTGTTCTTTTTGTGTCAATGTCATTTTATTTTCTCCTTTTTAAAGCTTTGGAATCCAAGTTTCCATATTACCCTTATAGAATGAATAGGGTGCGCCTACAAGAACTATTGTTCCTTCATCGTCTGGATGTTTTTCTACAGTGAATTTTCTTTCCTTATATTCGCCTGTTGCGGGAATTGTAAAGTCTTTTCCCATTTCTCCGCTGAAATCTGCATCAAATGCAGCCCATGATGCCGCTGCGGCAACTCTTCCCAAATCTATTACATCCCATAAAAACATATAAGGACAAACATAATCAAAGGCATTGTCGCTACTCTTTTTAGGCATAAAATCCTGCATTTCGCTGGGAAGTCCTAAGCCTGTGAGCTTAATATCAGACTTTGAACTTTTCAATGCCTGTCCTGCTGCTGCCATACCTACTGTTGTCGGTGATATGATAACATCAACCTTATTTTCTGAAATAAAGGCATTTGCCTGAGTTGTACTTACTGTAGGGTCATCGTTTCCGTATTTTTTATCTATAGTAGGACTTACTTTGCCTTTATATACATCACGCTTTAATTCCTCTTCCATTTTAGCTATCCAGCCGTTTTGGACGGGTGTATCAATAGATGCGGAAAGAACTCCTAATTTTATTTCTTCGCCTTTATAGTCTGCCAAGGCATCATCGCAAGCTTTTTTTATATCTGCATCCTCGGGATAATCTTTTCTCATAGCTATAAGCACAGCGGCTTGTACAAGTGTTTCACCTACGCCGCTTTGGGAAGTGGGGTCAACGTGAGTTATTCTGTAGTCGGGAGATACCTTTGAGTCTACCGAAACAATTTTAATTCCTGCATTCTGAGCTTTCTTCAAAACCTCGTCGTATCCTGCTTCTCCGTTTGTTGAAATTGTTATTGATGCTACCTTTTGAGTTATAAGCTCGTCAATAAGTGAAACCTGTGCGGCAACTGTTGTTGTAGCCGGACTTTTATATACGGCTTTGCCGCCCTTTGATTCTATATACTCCTTAAATCCTTCATACATAAGGTCTCCGAAAGTATTTCCCGTACTTTTAAACATAAATACGTGAGCACCTTCAAGGCCTCCTGCTGTTTCTGAATTACAAGCTGTAAAGCTTATAAGACAGGTGCTTAGTAATAAAACTGATAATATTGCCGAAAAAATTTTTTTGCTTTTCATTTTAAACTCCTTTTCAGGCTTTTGAAGCCTTTAATTTTATATTTGATATCAATACCGCAATTATCAAAATTAATCCTACGACAATTGTGCGGGTATTAGACTCTATTCCTAAAAGTCCCAGACTGTAATTTAAAAATGCTATTATAAGTGTTGAAATAATACAGCCGTAAACTCTTCCCTTTCCTCCATTGGTTGAAATTCCGCCTAAAACGGCTATTGCAATTACATTAAGCTCATAGCCTATTCCCATATCTGAGCTTATGCTTCCCATTCTTCCTATAAAAAATAAAGAAGATACAAATGCCATTATTCCCATTATAATAAATACTATTATCTTTATTGTTTTTACACGTATACCCGAATATCTTGAAACCTCTGTGCTGTTACCTATCATATAAAGCTTTCTGCCAAATCTTGATTTATGCAAGCATATTGCAAAACCGATGCTTGCCAAAATAAAAATAATGAGAGAAAAAGGTATTCCGAAGATATTACCCCAAGAAAGCTTTGAAAGCCACGAAGGATAGCTTTTAAGCACATTTACATCTAAAATTATCCTTACTATTCCTCTGAAAACCAACGAAGTCGCTATAGTTACAATAACAGAGGGCATTTTACAAAGTGCAACTAATGTACCGTTAATTGCTCCGCATAATATTCCTGTCAACAAACCTCCCAAAATTGCAAAAAAAGCTCCTGCTCCCGATTGAAAAATCAAGCCCGTTGTCATAGCGCAGGCAATCATTGTAGATGCTGTTGAAACGTCTATATCTCCTATCATCAATATAAATATCATTCCCAGTACCATAAATGACAGGTCCATACCCGACTGTATAATTGAGGTAATAGTTCCGGAAGAAAAATAAAGGTTTGGTTTTGTCAGCATAAGAATAATATTTATAAATATCAAAATATATACAAGTATCATTTCCCAGCTGACAAGAAATTTAGACAAATCAAATTTCTTTTTAACTGTTAAATCCCGTGTCATTTTAAAATTCCTCCCAAAGAGATATTTCTATCATATCAAAGCATCTCTTTCTTTCAAGGCGTTATTTTCAATCATTTTTCCTGTAATAAGATTTATTGCTACTGCTATAATTATGATTATACCCCGTATTGCATCCTGCCATACGCTGAAACCCGGAAGCATCGAAATAAAATTAGAAATAATGCTCATAATTATAACGCCTATTACTACTCCGTCAACTCTGCCTCTGCCACCGTTTATACTTACTCCGCCCAAAATACATATTGCTATGGCTTGCATTTCAAAGCCTGTGCCTATCTGCGATGAGCAAAGAGCATAGTTTGCAGTAAATAACATTCCTGCGAGTCCTGCTACTGCTCCGCATAGTGTATAGGCTAACACCTTTACATTCGATGGATTTATTCCCGCTATTTTTGCCGAGTTTTCATTTGTTCCTACGGCGTAAATATATCTGCCGCTTTTTGTATATCCAAGGAAAAATGCAACTATTATATAAACAATTACCGTTATCCAGATAATATTATAAATTCCAAATATTTTTCCCTGTGCAAAGGCTTTATAATCCTCTGTAAAACGATGAGGAAAAACCCAGACACCGTTACTTATTAAAAAAGCTATTCCTCTGTAAATATACATAGTTCCTAAGGTTGCAATAAGAGGAATCATTTTAAGCTTTCCTATAAGAAGTCCGTTTACAAATCCGCACAAAGCACCTATAACAACAGAAGCTATCAGCCATACTATTGCGGGTACTTCATTGAAATTATCCATAAGAAGAGATGCAGATACTCCCGAAAGACCCAATGTCGATGCTACGGATAGGTCTATTCCACCTGTCAACAGTACAAACATCATTCCTATAGAAAGCAAAGCATATACTGAATTGTTTTGAAGCATATTATGTGCTGTTGTTAAAGAAAACATAGAAGGAGTTAAAAACGCCGCTATAATAAGCAAGCCTGCTATTCCCAATATAAGACCGAAATTATGATATCCGGTAATTTTTTTCAAAGCGTTCATTATTATCCCTCTCCCCCTTCTTTAGCAAGAGCTGCTGACAAAAGCATTTCCTGAGTTGCCTCTTTTGTTTTAAATTCTCCAGTAATTCTTCCTGATTTGAATACATATATTCTGTCAGAAACGCCTAAAACCTCAGGCATTTCGCTTGATACCATTATTATCGCATATCCTGCTGCGGCAAGCTCATTCATTATCTGATAAATAGAAAACTTAGCACCTACATCTATACCTTTTGTAGGTTCATCAAGAATAAGCACTTTTAAATTGCAATTAAGAAGCTTTGCAAAAACCACCTTTTGCTGATTTCCTCCCGAAAGCGCATTGGGAGTATCACTTATATCCTTTGCTTTTAAAGCCATTTTATTGCAAAGCTGTATTGCTGTTTCTATTTCTTGATTTTCATCCATAAAGCCTGACTTGGAAAACTTCTCAAGAACTGCTGCAGAAACATTTTTATATAGAGGGAATTCATAAATGAGTCCCTGTCTTTGCCTGTCTTCAGGTAAAAGAGCAATTCCTTTTTTCAAAGCGTGCGTAGGAGATATTACATCTATTTTTTCATTATTTATAAAAATTTCTCCCTTATCAGCCTTTAATATTCCGAAAACAGACTGACATACCTCTGTTCTTCCTGAGCCTACAAGACCTGTAAATGCAACTATTTCCCCCGCATGCACATCAAAGGATATATCTTTAAAATATCCTGTTTTAAAAAGATTTTTAACACTTAAAACCTTTTGCCCTATTTTTACATTTTTATCAGGATACATTTGGGTAAGTGTTCTGCCAACCATAGCCTCTATAAGCTTTTCGTTTGAAATTTCATTTGTCTGCCAATGGCCTATATATTTGGAATCTCTGAAAACCGTTACACTTTCACAAAGACGGTACATATCTTCAAATCGGTGCGTTATAAAAATAATTGATACTCCGTCTTCTTTTAAGTTGTCAACAATGGAATAAAGTTCTTCACATTCGTGCTTTGTAAGTGAAGCTGTAGGCTCATCCATTATAAGAATACGTGCATTTCTCGAAAGTGCTTTTGCTATTTCTACAAGCTGTTGCTGTGCGACACTCAAGGTTTCCATTGGCTTATTGACATCTATATCTGCACTAAGACTCTTTAATAGCTCTTTTGCCTGTTTTCTCATTTGTCCCCAATTATATGTTCCTAAAGGGGTTAAAATTTCTCTTCCCATAAAGATATTTTCTGTTACCGTCAAGTCGGGAAACGATGTAACGTGCTGATAAATAGCCGCTATACCATACTTTAACGAATCAAGCGTTGAAGAAAATTCCACCTTTTCTCCGTCTACCAAAACAGTACCGCTGTCAGGCTTATGAACTCCTGTTATAACTTTGATCAGGGTTGATTTTCCTGCTCCGTTTTCGCCCATTAAGGCAAGAGTTTCTCCCCTTTTAAGCTTTAGCTCCACATTGTCAAGGGCAGTTATTGCATCGAATTTTTTTACGATATTTTTCAATTCGAGAATATATTCAGACATTTTGCCGTAATCCTCTCTTTTTATATGATGTATATTATTATTTTCAGCTTTATGTTTTATATACTGTTTCAAATAGAAAAAAGTGTTTGCAATTAAGCAAACACTTTTTTAGAAATTATTAAAATAAAACTCAAAATTAAAATTCCTATTAAACTTATTACAGCGCCTGTTTCGAGCCATTTGTTTTTATATTTAACGGTTATTATACTGTCTTCTTCGGGGACTTCAAAGGCTAAAAATGTATTATAATTTTCAAACGTCTGTATTTTTTCTCCGTTTATATAAGCTTCAAAGCCTTCATAGTATGGGATTGTTGTTGAAACGTAGCCGCTTTTATTATTTTTCACGTTTATTATATACTCTCCCGCTTTGTTTTGAGTTACCTCATAGTCATTGATGTCTGACAAAGCCTTTTCCAATTCCTCTGTATCCAAAGTATAAAAGCAAGCAAAATCAATATCAAAGCTTCTTGCTGACTTAGCGTTCAATTCTATATCAACAATATCATTTTCTTCATAATAGCCTAAATCCACTATATTATAGTTATTTTCAGGATAAGTATATGCTCTGAAATATTCGCAAAGCTTTTCTCCGTTTACATACACATCACAATTATATGCCTTTTGTGAATACAGATACATATAAAGCCTGCCCGTTTTTTCTACTGTTACGCTATAATTCATATCATCTTTTTCAAAAGAAGCTTTTTTATAAATTTGAAAATTTTTTAAGCTTAGCGTATCTAAATAATTTTGCTGATTTAAAAAAGGATCTTTGTAAATATCAAAATCATCAATTATTGAATTAGTTTCAAAAGCTAAACCCAAGGCATAAGGATTTTCATAAAGGATATATTTATTTTTTCGGGATATTTCCTTATAAAACGGTATTTCTTCTTGGCTTAATACATATTTAATTGAAAAAATACTGTCTGAAAGAGGTGTTGCACCTTTATATTTTGTCCAAAATCTTGATTGCAAAAAGCCCATATTTTTTATAAAGCTATTGGTTTTTTGATTAAAACCCGAGCTGTAATGAGAAATTCCGTTAATATACAGCGACATATTATCATTTCTGGAGCGCGCAAAGGTCTTTTCTGTTCTATAGAGATTTTCACTTAAATCAATGTCATTTAATATTTCTCTCACCTGAGAAACATACTGAGTGTAGCTGTCTCTTTTTTCGTATATATAAGTGTCATCAATAGTAAATACAAGCATAAATGTACTTAACGAAGCTTCAAGAATAAGCACACAGCTTAAAACTATTTTGCTTATTTTCTTTTGATAAATTATAAAATATATACTTAAAAATATAAAAGCTATAATAACAAAAACAAAGGGAGCAGAAAAAGCACCGATAACGAAAAGCAAAACTGTTACGGCAATTGATAAATACAATCTCTTTTTACTGATATTTTCAAGCTTTGACAGTCCCTTTGCGCAAATAGTGATAGCCATAAATGAAAACAAGAAGGAATATCGGTAAGGATACCAATAGGGCGAATTAAAGCCGTGCCATAGTAAATCAAGCGGATTCAAAAGCATTGAAAGAGTTATTACTCCTAAAACAATTCCGTTTCCTATTTTCTCTCTTAAGCTAATATTTTTATTAAGGAAAAAGAAGAAAATCCCCGGTACACAAATAAGTCCTGAATATATATTGGGAAGTCCATATACACCGTCGGTTGTTTTTATAGTATCACTATATCCTAAATAAAGCTTTGAAAGAAAATCGGGAAGCGAGAAATTTATATACATTGAAAAGTCGGTATCGTAATATCCGCCTCTGCCCGACAAAACAGAAAAAAGCGATGGCAAAAGCACTACTGCACAGCAAGCACCGCAAATAGCTGAAAAACAAAAAAAGCTTATAATACGCTGAATTTTAAACGGCTGTTTTATATATAGGCAAATAACATACAGCACTAAAAAAACACATACCATAAAACCTATATAATAATTAGATAAAATAGTAAGTATTAAAAAAATACAATACAAAAGAGGTTTATTTTCATAAAGCAGTTTTTCAAGAAAAACAATCAATAACGGCAAAAATATCACGCCGTCAAGCCACATAGGGCAAATCCCATAGACCACGAAAAAAGCGCAGAAGCAATACATTTGCGAAAAGGCAAGCTTTATTCCAAAGCTTAAAGATGGAAACTTTTTATTTATAAAAAAAGCAAAGCAAAAAGCACAAAGTCCTGATTTTAAAAGCGCTATAACAAGAACTGCTTCTAAAATAAATTTTTCGGGAAATAAAAGTATTATCAAATTCAAAGGGCTTAAAAGATAATATGAAGTAATTCCAAAGGTATCTCCACCCAATGCAGTTTTTAAAGAAAATATCAAATTTCCGCTGTCCCCAAAAATACTCTGTCTTAAAAAGCTATAAAAGTCTGTATATTGATGGGAGATATCAACCGTTAAAAACGCTTTTTCTCCAAATGGGAAAATTTTCACTGCTGCAAAGCATAAAAACAAAATGCCTATTCCTAAAAGAAAAGAAAAGGCATATAACAATATTGATTTATTTATCTTACTTTGCATAAATTCACCTTGTAAAAAATATTTAAACTACTATATGGCCAAAAATTTTTACAAATATTTCCTTACTTATTCCTTCTACCTGCATTATTTCTTCAACACTTTTAAAACTACCGTTTTTAATACGGTAGTTTATTATATTAAGACATATTTGCTCATCAAGTGCTTCTATTGTCTTAAGCTCTTCAAGGGTTGCTGTATTTATATTTATTTTTGTAATATTCAAAGGCTCTGCCGTTGCGGGAGCATCGGGCTTTGACAAAGCAAATTCCGCAATTTTCCCGCAACCGAAAGCAACTATACAAACACATATAGTTATAACACAGACAATATTTATTGTTTTTGTCATTTTATAATTTCGAGTATTCTTTTGCCCATCTCATCCGGACAGTCACATTTTTCGGGCACAGTATCAAAAAGCTTCCACTCTTCATAATGAGAAGCAGTTTCTCCAGGTACAAGCTTAACTAATTTTCCTAAGCTTTCAATCTCAGTCATATATTCACTGGTATATGTTTCAAAATTACAGCCGTTGTCTGTATATGCTGCATTTTGATCATATTCAAATTTTTTGAGGAATGTAACTCCGTCATTTATGTATGCTGACCAGCCATTGTTGTTATCCATTCCGACTTTTAAAGGAGTTTTTTTCTCTTTATCCTGTTTTAATAAAACAAATTCTTTTCCGAAAGATATGCGGTCATCATTCAAATTTGTATACGGCCAAAGCATAAGAGTTCTGTTGGAAAGCCAACCTGTATCATTGGTATTCATAGGAAATACTTCCCATCCGCCTGCTTTCATAACAGTAATTGCCCAAGGCGCAATTTCATAAGTTTTATCCGATTTGTTTTCTAAGAACATATCAACTCTTACCTCAGCGCCCTCACCTATTGTAAGAACTGTTTTGCCCTGTAAATTAAAGGGAGTTTGAAGTCCTTGAATAAAAGTAAATTTATTTGCGTCCACACTGTACTCAATCGGAATATTATCGGGATAGTATGTATAACCGTATTCGGGACCTACCCAAAGTCTATGCCCGCCGTAAAGATACCATTTAGCATCTTTTCCGTAAACTTCCTTTACCTCATCCTTTTCAGATGAAAAAACTCTGTCTACGTCTTCAAAAAATAAATTTTCTTTTCCACAAAAAGCAAATTTTATTACTCTGGGGCCAACATCAAGAGTAACTATCAGTTCAATTACTCCGTTATTTATTTCAAGGCATCTTCCATAATTTTTATAGTTTATTTCTTTGTAATTCATTTTTATATCTCCTTTGAAAAACTTATTTTTTGGAATTTTCACGTTCGAGCATTTCGTGTCTGATATCCCACAGCTTTTGAGATAAATCCACATAATATGTGTGAGGGTTTTCAAAACGCTTTACTTCATCCCAAAGCTTATCCACTTCAGAAAGACAATAATCTCTTATAGTGTGTACATCGGGAAGCTCATATACAAGCTCTCCCTTATCAAAAATCTTTACAAGCAAAGGCTTCAATGTATAATCTTCAATAACTTTACGCTTCCAGGTATAATCGGGATTGAAAATTTCCAAAGGTTTTGTCTGATCTATTTCCTCATCGTATAAGCATACAAGGTCAGCCATAGCCTTATTGGTAGAATTTTCATAAATTCTGTATACCTTTTTAAAATGAGGATTTGTAATCTTTGCAACGTTTTCGGAAATTTTAATTTTAGGTATTATCTGTCCGTCATTTTCAACAGCTACAAGCTTATATACGCCGCCAAAAACAGGCTCGCTTTTTGATGTTATCATACGTTCGCCTACACCAAAGCTGTCTATCTTAGCACCCTGTAATGTTGTTTCTCTTATTATTATTTCATCCAATGAATTTGATGCCACAATTTTACAATCAGGATATCCTGCATCGTCAAGGATTTTTCTTATTTTTTTGGAAAGATAGGTTATATCTCCGCTGTCTATACGTACTCCCACAGGTCTGTATCCTTTGGGTTTAAGCACTTCATCGAAAACTTTAATTGCATTTTTAATTCCAGATTTCAAAACATTATAGGTATCTATAAGCAATATGCAGTTTTCGGGATAAAGCTCTGCATAATTTTTAAATGCTTCATATTCATTATCGTAGAGCTGTACCCAGGAATGAGCCATTGTGCCCGATGCAGGTATTCCCCATTTTTGAGCCGCAACAGTACAGGAGGTTGAAGAGCAACCTGCTATATATGTAGCTCTTGCGCCCTGCAATGCTGCATTACAGCCCTGTGCACGTCTTGCACCGAATTCCATTACAGGACGTCCGTTTGCTGAACGCACTATTTTATTAGCTTTTGTTGCTATTAGTGATTGATGGTTTACACAAATAAGAAGCATTGTTTCAAGGAACTGTGCTTGAATTACAGGACCTCTTATTATCATAACGGGCTCTTTAGGGAAAATTGGTGTTCCTTCGGGAACTGACCAAACATCACAGGTAAACTTGAAATTTTTCAAGTAATCTAAAAACTCATCGCAAAACAAATTTTGCTTTCTGAAAAATTCCAAATCCTCTTCGTCAAAATGTAGATTTTTTATATATTCCACTGCCTGCTCAAGACCTGCCATAATAGCAAAGCCGCCGCCGTCGGGAACTTCTCTGAAAAATATATCAAAATAAGCTATTTTATCTCCCATTCCTGTTTTCAAATAGCCGTTTCCCATTGTAAATTCATAAAAGTCTGTAAGCATTGTAAGATTTATATCTTTTCTCATTTTTTTCAACCCTTTTTATTTTTTTAATAATTTTTTTGCTTCTTTTAATATCATCCAAAGAGCTTTATTCTCTGCACCGTGGCGGACATATTCTCTTTCGAATGAGCCTCTGCCTATAATTATTTTTTCACTTATGTTTTTTTCTTTTGTTGATATGCCTATATATACAGTCCCTACGGGATTTTCTTTATCTCCACCGTCCGGCCCTGCATAGCCCGTAGCCGAAACACCTATATCGGCACCTGACTTAACTCTTGCACCGTATGCCATTTCTTTTGCTGTCTCTTTACTTACTGCGCCGAATTTATCCAAAGTTTCCTTTGATACACCTAACAGCTTATTCTTTTTATCATTACTGTAAGTTACAAAGGAACATTCAATAACGTTTGATGCACCCGGTACAGAAGTTATTCTTCTGGCTATCCCTCCGCCTGTACAGGATTCTGCTGTTGCTACCTTCAAGCCTTTTTTACTAAGCTCCTTAACCGCCGCTTCCTCAAGAGAGGCAATATCTATTCCGTAGACATACTCACCTATTGTTTGGCAAATTTCTTCAACTGTTTTGTCAGCCATCTTTGCTGCTTCTTCTTCATTTTCTGCTTTTGCCGTAACTCTTAAAAGAACCTCGCTGCTTTTAGCGTATGGAGCAACTGTTGGATTTTTTTGATTTATAAAAGAAAGAAGCTTACTTTCGATAAAGGATTCCCCTGCTCCGTATACTTTTATATCTCTTGAAACCATTGTATCTGTCTGTAATTTTTTCAATTCCTTTAATGCGCAGTTTTCAAACATATCCTTCATTTCAGAAGGCGGTCCCGGCAGCATTATGAGAATTTTATTATTTTTATTCAGTAAAAATCCCGGTGCCGTACCGCAACGGTTTTGAAAAATAATTGCATTTTCGGGGATATATGCTTGCTTTTCATTTGAAGCAACCATCTCTGTTCCCCTTTTTTCGAAAAATGCTTTTATTTTTTCAAGCGCCTCTTCATTACAAACAAGCTTTTCATTAAAATATGCCGCCGCTGTTTCTTTTGTAAGGTCATCTTGAGTAGGTCCTAAGCCTCCTGTTGTTATAACCATATCTGAGCGCTCAAATGCAATTTTTAAAGCATTTTCCAAACGTTGTTTATTATCCCCTGCTACAGTGTGATAGTAAACATCAATTCCAAGACTTGAAAGCTGCTCTGACAAATACTGAGCGTTTGTATTTACTATATTGCCTAACAAAAGCTCTGTTCCTACAGCTAATATTTCACAGTTCATAGCTATTCCTTCGCTTCATATAAATATCTAACATTTTCTTTGCATCTATTGCCATTGTTCCCGCAGATTCGCAGATTATAGTAGGTGTAAGATTCTTTTTACAAATAATTTCTGCCAATGGCTCAAAATCAGGACCGAATTTTGTATCTTCAAATGTAAGATGCTTTTTTTCTCCGCCGTCTGTATATTCTATCTTTGAAAAATGGCTGTGAAAAATTTTCATTCTGTCATAGCCTATTTTATTTTCTGTAATTTCTAATATCTTTTCAAAGTCATTTGCTGTTTTGAGAGTTCCCATAGTTCTTGCGTTAAGATGTCCGAAATCTATTGCAGGGATAAGTCTTTCATCTATACTGCAAAGCTCGAGCACCTCTTCAAGAGTACCCAATTGATTGATTTTTCCCATAGTTTCGGGACATAGTGTTATATGGGAATAGCCTTGCTCATCTAAAGCTTCAAGAGCTCTTTTAAGAGTATCTTTAGCTAATTCCAAGGCTTGTTCACGGGATATTTTTGCACAGGATCCGCTGTGAACAACTATTCTTGTTGCTCCCATATCGTTTGCAGCCCTTGCGCTTTGCAAAATATAATTTATAGAATTTAATCTTTTTTCCTCTTCTATACTTGAAAGAGATATAAAATAAGGACTGTGTAAGGAAAGAGATATATTATGCTCCTTTGCCTTTTCTCCCAAGGCTTTGGCAGTGTTTTCGGAAACGTTTACACCTCTGCCGCACTGATATTCATAGGCATTGAGTTCCATTTTTTCAAGCCAGCCCGGCATTTGCAAGGTTGTTTTATAGCCTTGCTCATAAAAGCTTTCGTCATTTCCTGCAGGTCCGAATTTTATCCTATACATACAGAGTACACCTCGTTTTTCTTAAGTCCGTACTTTAAAGAAATTTCCTTAACGGCATCGCTTTTTGAATAGCCGTTTTCTACAAGCTTTTCAAATTCTTTTTTTATATCTATCTGTGGCGCTTCCTCTTGTTTACAGCCTTCTAAAACAAGCACAAATTCTCCCTTTGGCTCATTTTGTTCATAATACTCTATTGCTTCTTTTAGAGTAGTTGATATTCCCTGCTCATAAAGCTTTGTAAGTTCTCTTGCAATATATATTTTTCGATTTCCCAAAAAAGTATACATTTCTTCAAGTGTTTTTTTGAGGCGATGAGGTGCTTCATAAAAAATTGATGTTCTGCTTTCCTTAGACAACTCAAAAAAACGTGCTTTTCTCTCTGAGCTTTGAGTCGGTAAAAAGCCTTCAAAACAAAATCTAATAGCATCAAGCCCTGACATAC
Organism: Oscillospiraceae bacterium; assembly: GCA_015067255.1. Classification (NCBI taxonomy): domain Bacteria; kingdom Bacillati; phylum Bacillota; class Clostridia; order Eubacteriales; family Oscillospiraceae; species Oscillospiraceae bacterium. Next base: position 13,836 of record SVMS01000011.1, on the reverse strand, counting down.
ACAACGCCGTAATTCCGGCAGAAGGACCGGGAATTACCGTATATGAAATATCATTTTTTATGCAGGCTTTTACCAAATCACAGCCGGGGTCAGAAATAACAGGCATACCCGCATCTGAAACAAGAGCGCATTTTTCACCCTCTAAAAGCCTTTGTATTATTTGCTCCTCACGCATAGCTCTGTTATGCTCATGATAGCTTATAAGAGGCTTTTTTATTTCAAAACGGTTTAAAAGCTTTAAAGTATTTCTTGTATCCTCAGCTGCAATAAAATCAACTTCACTCAGCACGCTCAAGGCTCTGCGAGATATATCTTCTAAGTTTCCTATAGGAGTTCCCACAAGATAAAGGCTGTATTCTCTCATATTGTACCTTTCAAATTTTAAAATTCTGTATCTGCACAGGTTCTTCCGCAAACAAGGGAATGAACAACTGTTTTTATTTCAAGATGTAACGGATTTGCCTGATAATCGTCCTGTGCTTTTTTAGAAGCAAAAACACAGTAAAGAACGATATCGTATTCACCGCCGTTATAGTTTATTCCCACGTCTATATCCTCTAAGCCTTCGACTTTTCCCAACAAATTCTTAAATTTAGGCTGTAAAATATCTATTGCTTGATGTGGCTTTACATCTTCTTTAAGCTTCCACATAACTATATGTCTTACCATTTTAATTTCTCCTTTTTGCATAAAACTTTTGGGACAAGAAACGCTGTTACACGTGCTCGTCCCAATATAAAATTAAACGATTATTCCTTTTTCTCTTTGTGCTTGCTTATATTTTTCTGTAAGTATTTGAATTCTCTCTAAGGGATTAAGAGCAATACTTACTGAAAAATCATGGTTTATAGCTGCTATAATGTAAGAAATATACTTCGAAACGTCTACCTCAATAAACCATTCTCTTTCACGGCATTCGGGAGTAATATATGTAAGATTTGTTCCTAAAACTCCTGTTATTGCGCCGTCTTTATATGCTTTATCAAAGAGCTCAAGACCGCCTGTAAACAGAGTAAAGGTTGCAGAAGCAAATATTCTGTTTGCCTTTCTCTTTTTAAGCTCATATGCTAAATCAAGCATAGACTCTCCTGAAGCTATAATATCATCGGAAATAAAAATATCCTTACCTTCAACAGATGCTCCCAAATATTCGTGAGCAACTATGGGATTTCTTCCGTTTATAACCTTTGAATAGTCACGTCTCTTATAAAACATACCCATATCAACGCCTAAAACAGAGGAATAATACATATTTCTGTTAAGAGCGCCTTCGTCGGGGCTTACTATCATAAGATGCTGAGGGTCAAGAATAATATCGTCATGACGGCGAAGCAAAGCTTTTAGCACCTGATATGTAGGACGTACATTATCAAAGCCCATAAGAGGTATTGCGTTTTGTACTCTGGGGTCGTGAGCGTCAAAGGTTATAATATTTGTTACGCCCATTCTTTCAAGCTCTTGCAAAGCAACAGCACAATCCAAGGACTCTCTGTAGTTTCTTCTGTGCTGACGGCCGCCGTACAGTAAAGGCATTATAACTGTTATTCTGTGACCTTTACCGCTTGCCGCTTGAATTATACGCTTCAAGTCGCAATAATGGTCATCGGGAGACATAGGCACTTCCTTGCCGTACATTTTATATTTACAGTTATAGTTTCCAACATCGACAAGAATAAAAATGTCATTTCCTCTGATAGTCTGCTTAATCATACCCTTACCGTCACCTGTTGAGAAACGAGGGCAGTCAACCTCTACTAAAAAGGTATCAGCCTGGTATGCAGGGCTGTTTCCCGACCAAAGAGTCAGATAATTGTCAATTTTCTTTCCCAAAGCGCTCATACTGTCCATAGCTATAATGCTTAAGGGCGCCACCTGCTTTGAAAAGTCAAAAATTGTTTCACTGGCATTAATACTTGTCATGTTTTTCTCTCCTATTTTTTCTATTTTCTATATTTTTTTAATTGCCTAATGCTTCAAGTTTTTCTGAAAAATCAGCTATATAGCTTTCAAGCTTTTCCTGTGCTTCTTTTTTTGTTTTTCCGCTTGTCATATAATAAATTTTAATTTTCGGCTCTGTTCCCGAAGGACGCACAACAACGCTTGTGCCGTCAACAAGCTTATAAAAAAGCACGTTTGACTCAGACATTCCTGTATCCCTTTTTGCGCCTGTATCAAGCTGAGTAATTTCTTTTGTTTTATAGTCAGTAAAAGTATCAGCCTTTACTGAGCCTATTTCTCTGAATATCTCTTTTCGTAAATTACTCATAATATTATTTATTTTCTTAGTTCCGTCAAGACCCGGCATAGCGTAGCTTATGCTTTTTTCTATATAATAGCCGTACTCATTATATATATCAATCAAAGCATCATACAAGGTTTTTCCCTCTCCTGCATAAAAGGCTGCTGCCTCTGCAAGAATAGCCGATGCAAAAACCGCATCCTTATCTCTGCAGTAATTACCTGCAAGATAGCCAAAGCTTTCTTCATATCCGAAAAGGAAATTATATTCTTTTGAAGTTTCCCACTGTAATATTTTTTCTCCGATATATTTAAAACCGGTGAAAACATTTTCAATATGGATATTGTGCTTATCGCATATTGCCTTTGCAAGCTCTGAGGTTACAATGCTTTTAATAACGGCAGGGCTTTTGGGCATCATATTTTTCTTTTCACGTATTGTTATTATATAATTTAATATAATTGCTCCTATCTGATTTCCGGAAAGAACGATATATTCACCCTCGGAATCACGAACCACAACACCCACTCTGTCAGCATCGGGGTCTGTACCCAAAATCAAGTCAACGTCTTCCTTGCGTGCCATCTCCATAGCAATTGTAAAGCCTTCTTTTTCCTCGGGGTTAGGAGATTTGACTGTGGGAAAATCGCCGTCTGTAATCATTTGCTCTGGTACAGTAATTATATGCTTAAATCCCATTTCTTTTAATATTTTAGGGACAAGACGGTATCCTGCTCCGTGAAAAGGAGTATATACTATTTTAAAATCATCTGCTATAGCTTTTACGGAGTCTGTATTTATACATTGCTTTGATACTTCCTTCAAATATTTATCATCAAAGCTTTTATCAAGAATTGTTACGTAGCCTTTATCTACCGCCTCCTGATAATCCATACAAACAACATCTTCAAAAATATCGGATTCCAAAATCGCCTGTATAACAACCTGCGCCTGCTCGGGAGAAATCTGAGCTCCGTCCTCCCAATAAGCCTTATATCCGTTATATTCTTTCGGGTTGTGGCTGGCTGTTATATTGATACCCGCTATACAGTTTAGCTCTCTTACTGCAAAGGAAAGCTCAGGGGTAGGTCTCAGCTCGTCAAAAACATATGATTTTATACCGTTTGCTGCAAGCACTCCTGCCGCCTGCTTTGCAAATTCAGCAGAAAAATGTCGTGAATCATACGCTATTGCCACACCTCTTTTTTGAGCCTCTTCTCCGCAATCGGAAATAAGCTTTGAGATACCCTGTGTAGCATAACGCACGGTATAAATATTCATCATATTTGTACCTGCGCCTATAATTCCTCTGAGGCCTGCTGTACCAAATTCAAGATTTTTGCAAAATCTGTATTCTAATTCTTTTTCATTGTCCTTTAAAGCTACAAGTTCTTTTTTAGTCTTTTCATCGACCTTATCGCTGTTTATCCATTTTTCATATTGTGCTTTATAATCATGCATATATATCACCTATCCCTTAATATGTAAAGATAGAATTTTTATTTATGGTATTCGGTATTGTTTATAATAGTAAAGCTTCTGTAAATCTGTTCTGTCAGAATAAGTCTCATAAGCTGATGAGGAAAAGTCATTTTAGAAAAAGAAAGCTTAAAATCAGAGGATGCTTTAACACTTTGGTCAAGCCCGAAGGAAGAGCCTATTACAAAGCATATTGTGCTTTTTCCGTAAAGCATAGTCTGAGAAATTTTATCGGCAAGCTCTGTTGAGCTTAGCTGCTTTCCTTCTATACAGAGGCTGAACACATATTCATTACCGCTTATTTTCTTCAATATTGCCTGCGCTTCATTACTTAACGCTTTTTCAACTTCCTTTTGAGAAGGGTTTTCAGGCAGACGGCTTTCAGGAAGCTCAACAATTTCGAAGTTACAAAATCCGTTTATTCTCTTTATATATTCTTCAAGAGCCTGAGAAATACTTTTCTCTTTTATTTTGCCTATACATATAATTTTCACAGTCATACGCAAATAACCTCAGACGGATTATGTCTTGGAGCAATACTAAGACTTAAATCTCCGCTTTTTATTCCTTTTTGAGAAAGATACATACTAATTGACTGCATAGCCTTTTGAGGAGTATTGTTTTGCTCAGAAAGATGTCCTAAAATTATTTTTTGAGTTCCGTTTTCAAGAACATTCAATATTGCCTGTGCGCTTTGTCTGTTTGAAAGATGACCGAAATCTCCCGCTATACGTTTTTTTAGCATAAAAGGATAATTCTGATTGTATTCAAGCATCATTTCATCGTAATTAGCTTCAAGCAAAATATAATCGCAATTTTTAGTATTTTGCAAAAATTCTTCAGTAATATGCCCCATATCTGTTGCGATTGCAATTTTTTTATTTGAGCTTTCTATAACATACCCCACACTACACGAGCTGTCGTGAGGGGTTTTAAAAGAAACTACACGAAAGCCGTAAAGCTCTGCACCGTCCCCTGCTTCAAAGGGTACAAAAAGATTTTTGTCAATTTCGGGATAAATCTCAGCTATTTTTTTCAAAGTAGCCTCTGTACCGAAAATGTGCTTTGAATATTTTTTGGATAACACCTTTAAAGCGCTTATATGGTCGGTATGCTCGTGAGTAATGAATATACCGCTTATGTGCTTCATATCTTTGCCAAAGCTGTCAAGTGCAGCTTCTATACGCTTACAGTTACAGCCCGCATCTATTAAAACAGCAGTGCCGTTATCCTCAGCATATGTACAGTTTCCGGAGCTTCCGGAAAACAATGTGCAAAAACGCAAAAAACTCACCCAATCTTGTTTGCTGCTATGGTTTGCTCTTCCGCTTCATAGCTTTCTTCATATATTTGTGCGCCGAGAGAACGAAGCTTTTCAACTATATTTTCGTAGCCTCTTTCTATATGGGATACTTCCTCTACCTTTGTTATTCCCTTTGCCATAAGGCCTGCTATAACCATAGCCGCACCTGCACGCAAATCACAGGATTTAACAATAGCGCCCGTAAGCTTTTCGACTCCTTCGATAACAGCTATCTTACCGTCAACACTTATCTGCGCTCCCATTCTTTTGAGCTCGTCAACGTATTTAAAACGATTATCCCAAACGCCTTCATTAACTATACTTGTTCCCGTTGCAACCGATAAAAGCGTTGTTATCTGAGGCTGCATATCTGTAGGAAAACCGGGATAAGGTAAGGTTTTTACATTTGCTCTTGTAAGAGGTCCGTCTCTTTTTACAAGAACTGCTTCATCAAACTCTTCAATAGTAGCGCCTATTTCGGTAAGCTTTGCGGAAATTGATTCCAGATGCTTAGGAATAACATTTGTAACAAGCACTTCTCCGCCTACTGCCGCTGCCGCTACCATATAAGTACCCGCTTCAATCTGGTCGGGAATAATTGTATAAGTTCCGCCGTGGAGCTTACTTACACCTGTAATTTTTATAACGTCTGTTCCTGCACCCTTTATATTTGCGCCCATAGAGTTAAGAAAGTTAGCAACGTCAACAATATGAGGCTCCTTTGCCGCATTTTCAATAACTGTCTGTCCCTGTGCTCTTACAGCCGCAAGCATAATATTTATAGTTGCGCCTACAGACACATTATCAAGATAAATATTTGCACCGTTTAAATTTTCAGACTTTGCATAAACAATACCGTGCTCTATATTAACGCTTGCGCCTAAAGCCTCAAAGCCCTTTATATGCAAATCAATAGGTCTTACTCCGAAATCACAGCCGCCGGGCAAATCAACACGGGCATTATAAAATCTGCCGAGTAATGCTCCCAAAAGATAATAAGAGGCACGCATTTTTCTCGCCAGATTTGTAGGTGCGCAGTAATCTGTCATTTTACTGCAATCTATTTCCATAGTTGTTTTATTTATAGTTTTAACATTTGCTCCCATTTTCTGCAATATTTCACAGATAAGAGTAACGTCATTTATCTGAGGGATATTCTCTATTCTGCAGACTCCTTCTACAAGAATAGCTGCAGGTATTATAGCAACAGCGGCATTTTTAGCTCCGCTGATTTCAACTGTTCCTTTTAACTGTTTGCCTCCGTCAATGACAAATCTTTTCATTCGAAATTCATCTCCCGAAAATAAAATTTATATAAAAATTTTACCAATTTACCAAATACATAAAAACACTGAATATTATACCATATTACCTCAGGTAAAGTAAAGCGATTTTTAGAAAATTATTAAAAATATTATAATATTATATATTATCTTGTATTCTCGCTTTTTTATACGCCTAAAAGTTTTCGGGCATTTTTTTCAAAAATCAATTCCAGTTCTTGCTGAGAAAGACCGCTTTTTTTCAAGTTTTCAATCTCTTCTTTTGCGTATGACCACGGGCTGTCACTGCCGAAAAGTATTTTGTCTGCCCCGTGCGCCCTTACTATTCTCAAAAACTGTTCGTTTTTATAGTGCTTTGTTCCCATAGATGTATCCATATATATTTCTTCACCTACAAGATACTTTTCAACCTCGTCCCACATTAGAAAACCGCCCAAATGAGAAGCAATCAATGTTCCGCCCTGCATTTGCTTTATCACGTTTTTCAGCCTTTCGGGAGGACAGTGAACAGGCGGAGGAAGTCCTATATCAACTCCGCAGTGAAAAATCAAAATAAGGCCTTTTGAAAAAATATAATCGTACATTGGAAGCATTTTTTCATCATCGACAAAAAAGCCCTGATAATCAGGATGAAGCTTTATACCCTTAAAACCGGCTTGAGCTATTAAATCTATCTCTTCTTTATAATTTTCATTGTCCTGATGAAAGGTACCGAAAGAGATTATTCTTGAGTCCGAAACCTCTTTTGCCCATTTATTTATATTTCTTGTCTGAGATGGTTTAGTGGCTATCGGAAGTATAACCGCCTTATCTACTCCCGACTCATCCATCAAACGCAATAAATCTGTCTTGGTTCCGTTATGCCAAGCTTTTAATTTACTGCATTTTTCAAGCTTTTCAACCGCTCTTTGAGCAATTGAATCATCAAAAATATGATTATGAAAATCAACTATCATTTTTACCCTTCTATTTTACTGAAATTTAAGATTTTCTCTGAAATTTATCATCATTTCTCCCGAATGGTTTGAAACAGACTGAACAACACCCATACATAAGAATACGCTCATAAGAGATGAGCCTCCGTAACTGAAAAACGGGAGAGTTATTCCTATAACAGGTAATACACCTGCGCACATTCCTATATTTTCAATAGTTTGTGCCGCAAGCATTGTAGCAACTCCCGTACACAGCAAAATTCCATTGTCGTCTTTTGAATTTATACCGACCAAAACCACTCTTAAAATAATCAAAAACAATAAAGCTATAATTACCATACAGCCTATAAATCCAAGCTCTTCTCCCGCAACAGAAAAGATAAAATCCGTATGCTTGGCAGGCAATAAATTGTACTGAGTCTGTATTCCGTCAAAAAGACCGTTGCCTAAAAATCTACCCGAGCCCAATGCTGTTTTACTCTGAATTGCCTGATAGCCTATTCCCAATGGGTCAAGCTCAGGATTAAAGGCTGTCAATATACGCTTTTTCATATATTCGGGCATAATACTGTTCCACAAAACAGGAACACATATAATTCCCGCAACTGCTGCTCCTGCAAAATAAACGTATTTAAGGCCTGCCACAAAAAGCATAACCAAAAATATAACAAGATATACCAGCACAGAGCCTATATCCCCTTGAAGAACAATAGGACCTGCATAGCAAAGAAAATGAACAAACAAAAGTAATACCATTAACGGAGAATTAAGATTTTCTCTTACCTTTGCTATATGTGTTGTTATTGTAATGATAAATCCTACTTTAGCTATTTCCGAGGTTTGAAGCTTTATTACTTTAAGGTCAATCCAGTTTCTGTTACCGTCTACATCTTTTGCAACAAAAAAAGTAACAATTAACGCCACAAAGAAAAACAACAGAATGTATTTTGAAAAATGCATATAAATTTCATAGTCAAAATATGCTATTAAAAACATAACCGCAAGTCCTATAACAAGACATACGCTTTGAATTAAAACATTTCTCAACGCAGAATCGGTATTTTGAGTCGCACTGTAAACAAGAACAAATCCAAACACCGGACTTATTATGCACAAAAAAATAAGAAAATTGTCAAGTCCCTTAAAAAAATTTCTTATATATCCAAAAAAGGTTTTCAAGCATTTTCTCCTTCCTTTTTCCATTTCAATAAAAATTATACTTTTACAAATACAGTATACTATTTTTTTTACAGTTTTTCAATCAAAAATAAAAAAATCTTGAAGAATATTTAATTTTATGATAAAATCAATAATGGATTATTAAGCACTAAATAAATTTATATTAATATTAGGGAGAAACAATATGCTTACAGACATTCAAATTGCTCAAGCTGCAAAGATGAAAAACATTACTGAAATTGCTAAAATTGCCGGAATAGACGACAATGAGCTTATCCCCTACGGACGTCACAAGGCAAAAGTAAGTCTTGATATTTTCAAACGCCTTAAAGACAAAAAAGACGGTAAGCTTATTCTTGTTACCGCAATAAATCCTACCCCTGCAGGTGAAGGAAAAACCACTACTACAGTAGGATTGGGACAGGCTTTTTCAAAAATCGGCAAGAACTGTGTAATTGCACTTCGTGAGCCTTCCCTTGGTCCTGTTTTCGGAGTTAAGGGCGGCGCCGCAGGCGGCGGATATGCGCAGGTTGTTCCTATGGAAGATATAAATCTTCATTTTACGGGAGATATGCACGCTATTTCAGCAGCTAACAATCTTTTGTGTGCTATGATAGACAATCATATTCACCAAGGAAACGCTTTGAATATTGACTGTCGCAGAATTGTTTTTAAACGTGTTGTTGATATGAATGACCGTGCTTTGAGAAATATTGTTGTCGGCTTAGGAAACAAGGTTGACGGTGTTCCCAGGCAGGATAGCTTTTCTATAACCGTTGCCAGTGAGGTTATGGCGATTTTATGTCTTTCTTCCGATTTGGAAGACTTAAAGAAACGTTTGGGTAATATTCTTATAGGCTATACCTACGATGAGCGCCCCGTATTCTGTCGAGATATTAAAGCAAACGGCGCTATGGCTGCTCTTCTTAAGGATGCTTTGATGCCCAATTTGGTACAAACCCTTGAAAACACTCCCTGTCTTATACACGGAGGTCCTTTTGCAAATATTGCTCACGGCTGTAACTCCGTTATAGCAACCCGTCTTGCTATGAAGCTTTCTGATTACTGTATTACCGAAGCAGGCTTTGGCAGTGATTTGGGTGCTGAAAAGTTCTTTGATATTAAATGCCGCAAGGCAGGACTTAATCCCGACGCTTGTGTAATAGTTGCTACAATAAGAGCTTTACGTTACAACGGCGGTGTTGCTAAGGCCGATGTTGGTATTCCCAATATTGAAGCTGTAAAATCAGGTGTTTCCAATCTTAAGGCGCACATTGATAACATAAAGGGCTTTAATGTTCCCGTCATTGTTGCTTTGAACAGCTTTAATACAGATTCTCCCGAAGAAATAGAAATTGTTAAAAAGGCTTGCTCAGAAGCAGGCGTAGGCTTTGCTCTTTCTGAAGTGTTTGCAAAGGGTGGAGACGGCGGAATTGAGCTTGCAAAAGCTGTTATAGAAGCCACTGAAAACAAGCAAAAACTATCTCTTACCTATGATGATAATATGAGCATTGAAGAAAAGATTACAGCAGTTACCAAGCGTGTTTACGGCGCAAGCGGAATTATCATTACAGACAAAGCTAAAAAGACAATTAAAAAAATAAACGAAATGGGATTTTCTCATTTTCCGATATGTATTGCTAAAACTCAATATTCCTTGAGCGACAATCCTTCCCTTTTGGGAAGACCTTCTGATTTTAAAATCACAGTCAGAGATATCAATATCTCCTCAGGCGCTGAATTTTTAGTTGTTTTAACAGGAGATATAATGACTATGCCCGGACTTCCTAAAGCTCCCGCCGCAGAAAACATTGATATTGATGCTGACGGAATTGTTACAGGTCTTTTCTGATGATATATTCAAACAGCTATAACGAAACAATAAATATCGGAATTGAGCTTGGCAAAAAGCTTATTGAAACCGGAGGATATATTGCAATGTACGGCGATTTGGGCGCCGGAAAAACAGCCTTTGTTTCAGGGCTTGCCAAGGGACTTGGATATGACGGTGACGTCAGCAGTCCCACCTATACAATAATGCACGAATATTTGGGAAAAATACCTTTATATCATTTTGATATGTACCGTATTTATGACGAGGATTCTCTTTATTCTACAGGCTATTACGATTACGTCGGCACAAAAAGTGTAATTGCTGTGGAATGGAGCGAAAACATCCCCTTTGCTCTTCCCAAAAGCTATATAAAAATCACAATAACTCAAGGTAAAAACGAAAACCAAAGAATAATAAACATAGAAAATATAAACTGAAAACGGTGAAATTATGCCTATTAAAATTTCAGACAGGCTCCCTGCCAGAAAAACTCTTGAAAATGAAAATATTTTTGTAATGACGCAAAAGCGTGCGCTAAAGCAGGACATTCGTCCTCTTAAAATAGCAATACTTAACCTTATGCCTACTAAAATTGCTACAGAAACACAGTTGTTGCGTCTGTTAAGTAATACGCCTTTACAGGTAGAACCTACCCTTTTACAGACAAAAACATATATTCCTAAGAATACATCTTCTGACCATTTATTAGCCTTTTATAAAACCTTTGATGATATTAAGGATGAAAAGTTTGACGGGCTTATAATTACAGGTGCTCCCGTTGAAAATATGCCCTTTGAGCAGGTGGAATATTGGGACGAGCTTTGTTCTGTTTTAGAATGGTCTAAAACAAACGTTCATTCAAGCTTTCATATTTGTTGGGGCGCTCAGGCAGGTCTTTACTATCATTACGGAATTAAAAAATATCCTATGGATAGTAAGATTTTCGGTGTGTTTGAGCACAAGGTGCTTAAAAAAAGCCATCCTTTACTAAGGGGCTTTGACGACAAGTTTTTTGTACCGCATTCAAGACATACGGAAATTAAAGAAGAAGATATTAAAAAGTGTAAAGAGCTTGAAATTTTATCGTCCTCAGACCGTTCAGGAATTTATATTGTAGCAAGTAAAACAAAGAACCAATTTTTTGTTACGGGGCACTCTGAATATGATGCTGATACACTTTCAAAGGAATATTTCAGAGATGTTGATAAGGGTTTAAAAATTGATATACCTTATAACTATTTTGAAAATGACGACCCTTCTATTCCCCCGAAAAAGACTTGGCGTTCTCACGCTAATCTTCTTTATTCAAATTGGTTGAACTACTTTGTATATCAGACTACTCCCTATAATCCCGATGAAATAAAATAGCATTAGGTGACAGCTTTGAACAGTATTACTTTACAATGTCCTGCGAAAATAAATCTCAGCCTTGATATCTTAGGTAAACGTCCCGATGGTTATCACGAGCTTCAAACTATTATGCAATCCGTTTCTTTATATGATGAAATATCAATAAAAAAAACAGACTCTGAAGGTATTTCTTTAAGCTGTAATTTTTCTTATATTCCCATTGACGAAAGAAATGTTGCATACAAAGCTGCTAAGCTTTTTTTTGAAGCTACAGGAATAAATCAATCTATTCATATATCAATAAAAAAGATAATCCCTGTTGGTGCAGGTCTTGCCGGTGGCAGTACAAATGCGGCAGGCGTTTTAATCGGACTTAATAAAATGTTTGATTTTCCGCTGTCTGAGCATAAAATTCTCGAAATCGGTAAAGCGGTAGGCGCTGACGTTCCCTTTTGTATAAACGGCGGAACTTGTTTTTGTGAGGGTTTGGGAGAAATTCTTACACCTCTTAAGCCTATGCCTAACTGTTATTTTGTTATAGTCAAGCCAAAGGAAAGCGTATCAACACCAAAGGTTTATTCTATGCTTTCTAAAAATGCTATTATTAACCGACCATTTACTGACAAGCTTTTACAAACTATCGAAGATGGCAATCTGAATTTACTTACTAAGTATGTTTTCAATGTTATGGAGGATACTGCAATTTCAATTTGTCCTTCAATTTCTACTGTTAAATCAATGCTTTCAAAATATTCTCCTATGTGTGTTATGATGAGCGGAAGCGGTTCTTCTGTTTTTGCAATATTCAATAACCAGGATTATGCTCAAAAATGTAAAAATGAAATGAAAAAACATTATTCCTCTGCTTTTATATGTTCTCCTTGTCAGGGAATTATTGAAAATTAAATTATCAACGAAGGGTGCTTTTATGCTGATTTTTGAAGAGAAAAAACTATATTTATTACAGCTAAAAAAAGATATTGATGACTTGGCTGACGCTTTAAAGCTTACTCAAGTAAAAAAAGAAATTGAAGAGCTTGAAGTACAGGCATCTCAAGAAGAGTTCTGGAACGATATGCAAAACTCTCAAAAAGTTTTACAACGTACAAAACAGCTTAAAGATAAAATCGAAAATTACTCTTCCCTTTTATCTCTTTATGAAGATACTCTTACTCTTATTGAATTAGCAGATGAGATGGAAGACGAAAGTCAATTAGATGAGATAAATAAAGGTGTAGAAGGCATAGAGAGTGAATTAGAGCATCAACGTCTTTCAACTTTGCTTTCAGGTGAGTATGATAAAAACAATGCCATTGTTACTTTCCATGCAGGCGCAGGCGGAACGGAGGCACAGGACTGGGCTGAAATGCTCTACCGTATGTATACTCATTGGGCTGAGAAAAACGGCTTTAAATATAAAATTCTTGACTACCTTGACGGTGATGAAGCAGGCTTAAAAAGCGCTGTTATTCTCGTAGAAGGTATTAACGCTTTCGGATATTTAAAATCAGAAATGGGCGTACACAGACTTGTCAGAGTTTCACCCTTTGACAGCTCAGGCAGACGACATACCTCTTTCGCTTCTGTTGAGGTTATGCCCGAAATAGATGACAGTATCGAAATTGAGATTCGTGATGAAGACCTCAAGGTTGACACTTACCGTGCAAGCGGTGCAGGCGGACAACACGTTAATAAAACTGAAAGTGCTATCAGAATTACGCACATTCCCACAGGTATTATCTGTGCTTGTCAAAACGAACGCAGCCAGCATCAAAACAGAGAAGTTGCTATGAAGATGCTCAAATCAAAGCTTGTTGAAATCAAAGAGAGAGAGCATCTTGACAAAATTGAAGATATTAAAGGTGAGCAAAAAGAAATCGGTTGGGGCTCTCAGATACGTTCTTATGTATTTATGCCCTATACTCTTGTAAAGGACCACCGTACAAACTTTGAGTCAGGTAACATAAATGCTGTTATGGACGGAGATTTAAACGGATTTATAAATGCTTATTTAAAATATATGGTTGATAAAAAATAAAGAGATGAGGGCAAAACTCTCATCTCTTGCAGGGTGTCCAAAAAGAGTGCAGATTTCGTCAATCCGTTCTCGTCGGCGTACATATAGGGTAGAGCAAATAATTCAAACTCGTTTTAAAAAGGCGGATTTTCGCTCATTCTACGTTAAAATACTCGTTAATCCATTGAGGATTAACTCCGTTTTATGCCTTGTCTGA
>SVMS01000010.1 GCA_015067255.1 Oscillospiraceae bacterium | reverse complement strand
CTTTTTAATTCAAGTGGTGTTTAGGGAACGAAAAAACCCAGAAACCGTTGTGGTTACTGGGTTTTTCGGGCTGTCATCTATTTTGGTAGCCAACCATGGTTGCGGAGGCCGGATTTGAACCAACGACCTTCGGGTTATGAGCCCGACGAGCTACCAGGCTGCTCCACTCCGCGATATTTATCTATAGCTATATAATAACATATAATGATTTTATTGTCAATATGTTTTTATAAATAAAAAATAAAAATATATTGACAATAAACGAGATAAATTTCCTTTTTAAAACAATAGGAGAGAAAATTTTATTCTTATTCTGAGGTTAAAATCTCTCTTTTTAATTTGTTTAAAATTTTCTTTTCAAGTCTTGAAATATATGATTGTGATATGTTTAACATCTGCGCTACTTCTTTTTGAGTATATTCTTTTCCGTCTGTAAAGCCAAAGCGCAAATTCATAATTTCACGCTCTCTTGGCAAAAGCTTATCCAAAGCATCCTTTAAAAGCTTTGATTCTACCTCTTTTTCTATATCTTTATGTACTATATCGCTATCAGTTCCCAAAATATCGGAAAGTAAAAGCTCGTTTCCGTCCCAGTCAACGTTTAAAGGCTCTTCTATGGAAATTTCACATTTCTGAGCAGTGTTTTTTCTTAAATACATCAAAATTTCATTTTCAATACAACGGGAAGCATATGTGGCAAGCTTTATATTTTTATCAAATTTAAAAGTATTTACCCCTTTGATAAGTCCGATAGTACCTATAGAAACTAAATCCTCTATGCTTATTCCTGTATTTTCAAAACGCTTAGCGATATATACAACAAGGCGTAAATTACGCTCAATAAGAATGTTTTTTGCTTGCTGATTGTTTTGTTGTAAAAGAATAGTATAATGTTGCTCCTCAGAAGCTGAAAGAGGCGGGGGAAGGGTATCATGTCCGTTTACGTAATATACGCTGTTAAGCTTAAAAAGCTTTTTAAAAAATAATTGTATTTTTAATAATAAGTTTTTCATTTGTAGTTGCATCCTTTCTATGCTAACAGCATATTGTATTCATCGGTAAGGGAAAGCTTTTTTGAAACTAAGCCTATAAGAGCATCTGTTTCATAGCTTTTATTCTCTCTGTGTATTATAATTTTATCGGGCTTTAAACAAACAATTAAATCCCCTGTGGAAAAAGCTGAGCTGACAGGCAAAATCCGTAAACCCTTAAGCTGTTCACTTGTAAGAGTGTCGATATTTCCTGAAATTATTTTTAAATATACTTCTTTTTGAAAAAGATTTTCAAATATATTAGCTTGTGCAATAAAAACAGGCAGACCGGTCAGAAAATCTCTGAGTAAATTACCTGTATCGTACAGTCCTTCGAGTGTAAAGGTGTTTCCTTTTACAGAAATATCTACTGTGTAAATAAGATTTTTTTTAAGAGTTTCGTTATTGATATGTGCATATGTCATTAACAGCAAAACAGCTACTGCACATATAGCAAGACAATAGATAGGCGGAAGGTTAAAATATGTAATTCCGTTAGATAAAGAGATAAAGCTTGAAAAAGATGTTAAATTATATATAAGATATGTACAGCCGCCTAATATGCTTGAAGCAATCAAAAAGAAAACGGAGCTTTTTATATATTGTCTAAAGCTTTTTGGCTGAAAAATAATAAAAATAATTATAAGTAAAAAAAGAATATTCAGTATTGAGGATAAATAAAAGGGGAGAGGTATATAGAAAATAACTGTACTGTATAAAGCACCCAAAGCAGAAAAAATAATAAATCGTAACTTTTTAATTCTTTTTTTCATAAGAATACAGGAACAAATAAGTATAAGCAAATTACCTGAAAAACAGTTTAAAAATAAAATATCTGCATAAACTTCAAATACCATTAAATTTTATTCACCCTATTTGAGTATACAACTTAAACAGAGTGAATTTTGTCATAATTAAGAAGCTGAAAAAAATAAGCCGACTTTTTCTGTCGGCTTATTCATCGTAAGTATCAAGAAAGCTGTGAAGCTCCCCATTTTTTTTATATCCCAATATAGTGCCTAAGTTAACATAGTGCGTGCTTTTAAAGATATTTTTATCTATAAGCTCGCTGGTGGCTCTGAATTGCTTTATAAGACGTTTCATTTCAAGACGTTTGGAGCTTTCTTCGTGTTCATTTTTGTTTTGTTGAGTGAATTTACAAGCACACTGTAAAAAAGAAAGACCGTTATACTGTGCCCAAGAAATTATATCGTCTTCACGCACATAATAGAGAGGACGGATAAGCTCCATACCTTCAAAATTAGTGGAGTGTAATTTCGGCATCATAGTTTTAAATTCGCCGCCGTAAAGCATACTCATAAGGACAGTTTCAATAACGTCGTCAAAATGATGTCCCAAAGCAATTTTGTTACAGCCAAGCTCCTTTGCTTTTTTGTAAAGATGTCCACGTCTCATTCTTGCACAAAGATAGCAGGGCGATTTTTCAATGTTTAATACCGCTTCGAATATGTCACTTTCAAATAGTGTAATAGGTACGTTAAGCAGCTTTGCATTTTCGATGATTTTTTTGCGGTTTTCAGGACTGTAACCAGGGTCCATAACCAAGAAAACAAGCTCAAAGCGTTTGTTTCCGTGACATTGAAGCTCCTGCATACATTTTGCAAGAAGCATAGAATCTTTACCGCCGGAAATGCAAACAGCAATTTTATCTCCTTCGTCTAAAAGCTTATAATCTGTTACAGCTCCGGTAAAGCTATTAAAGATAGTTTTTCTGTATTTTGTTATTATACTTCTTTCAACTTCTTTGTAAAATTCCATATGTAAATCCTTGTATTTTATTTAAAAAGATAATACTCCTGTCCGAAATATATTATATTCAGACAGGAGCATTTGTTAGTCTTGATTGTCAGAATTCTTTTTATCTT
This sequence comes from Oscillospiraceae bacterium, assembly GCA_015067255.1. NCBI lineage: Bacteria > Bacillati > Bacillota > Clostridia > Eubacteriales > Oscillospiraceae > Oscillospiraceae bacterium. The sequence goes on along the minus strand of SVMS01000010.1, from coordinate 46,246 downwards.
TTTTAATCAAATCTTTAAAAGTATCAAAAGCATCGGGAATCATTCCTACAAGGCGTTCAACAGCAGTTGAAGCTGCTTCGTTAACCTGTAAAAGACGAACCTGAGAATTGGATGCAATAAGAAAAGCAATAGGAGTAATTGTTATTCCTGCGCCGCTTCCGCCTCCGAAAAGATTGTTGTCAACGCTTGTTTTTGCCTGAAAATCAGAGCCGCCGGAAGCAAAACCAAAGGTTACCTTAGATACAGGGATAATAACGGTACCGTCAGGAGTAGTTATTGCATCTCCGATAATTGTATTAACATCAACCATGTCTTTAATGTTTTCCATAGCAGTTTGCATAAGTCCTTGAATAGGATGCTGTTCCATAATTTAAAATTCCTTTCTTATTTATATTTAAGTTTTATCTTTTTTTAAAATAACAGCTAAAGCTTTAATTGCAATTACAATATAAGTAATTACTCTTGCAGAAATTTTCCCTGAATATTCTACCTTTGCAGTTTTCCCATTATAAACGGGATTTATTAGTATTTGAGGTGGATTTATTATAAAAATATTTTGCAACGGTCCTAAAACAGAATATACAGCGGCATAACAGGTCCCGCATAAAATAGCTGTCTGTGCGGCATCTCCTGTGCCTATCTCCGCCGTAAGCTTAAAATCTGATATTGTCAGCTTGTGCTTTATTATTTTAATAAAATCGGTAAGATGAAATACTGCTTTTTTGACACTTGAAATTACGTCAAGGTTTTCATCTGTTTTATCTTTAGTTTCGGATTTTTTTTGCTTTTTAGGAGAAACAGGAAAAACCTTTATTTTAAAAAATAAAAATTTAATGATAATTCTTAGCTTGTCTTTATCGTCGTAGATAATAACACCGCTTAATTTTGAAAAGAGAATAATGAAAATAAGAAAAAGGAGAACGGCTGAAATTATTAAAAATATTTTCAAGCCAATATCCGCCCCTTTCTATATGTTTAATTTAAGTATTCCCGATTTTATGGAAAAAATTACATCATATTTTCATTGTCAGCTGTTGGTCCTCGTTGGGATTTGCAAGCTCAGGCAAATCAGGAAGCTCTTCTAAAGAGGAAATTCCAAAGCAACGAAGAAAATTAGGTGTTGTACCGAAAAGCAAGGGCCTTCCAGGTGCATCAAGACGTCCCTTTTCTTCAACCAGTTCTTTTTCGACTAAATTTGCCACAACTGCCGAACATTCAACGCCACGGATTTGTTCCACAAAGCCTCTTGTAACAGGCTGATTGTAAGCAATTATTGACAGAACCTCAAGGGAAGCAGGGGAGAGAATAATGTTTCTGCGATTGTTAAGAGCTTTTTTTACATAAGGAGCAAACTCAGCTTTTGTAATAAGCTGATATTTATCCTCAAGCCGCACAAGCATTATTCCTCTTGAAACATCGTCCTTGTATCTGTTTTCAAGGGTTTCCAAAATAGCCTGCATATCTGAAAGCTCCATATCGCAGGCATTGGATAAACGGGTTATTGATATTGGTTCACCTACCGCAAAGAGAATACTCTCCACAGTGGCACAGGCAGTATTGATATTCATTAAATTACCATATAATACCGAAAAGCTTTTCGGTACCGTTTCTTAGTGGATTACGGAAGCCATATTTTAAGAATTTTTAACCTTCTCCGCAAGACGCATCTCGTCATTGTCAACGGAAATTCTGCGATTTTTGGCAAGCTCAAGAATTGCAAGAAAGGTTGCAACAATTTCAGAACGGCTTTTTGAACTTTCAAAAAGAGAAAGAAAAGGAATTTTCTTTTTGAAAAGTAACTGTCTTAAAAGTGAAATTGCCTTACGGGATACAGAATAAACAGTATGTCCCACAATTCCTTTAAAAGAGGTAACAGGAGGCGGAAGCCTTCTTTTAACCTTTCTGACTGCGTTCAAATAAGCATCGTAGAGCTCGTCGGGAGAATGAGAATTTGAATATGTATTATCGGGAACGATTTTCTCAGGCTCTTTTACAAAGGTGGAATTAAGAGGCGCAGACATTTCCTTCATAGTGCCTGATACTTCTTTGTAACGTTTGTATTCAAGAAGCATACGTACCAAAAGGTCTCTGGGGTCCTCTTCCTCTTCATCCTCATACTTGGGAAGCAGCATTTTTGATTTGATATATATAAGCTGCGAAGCCATAGCAAGAAAATCGGCAGTAACCTCCATATTCATATCATTCATAGAGTCAATATACGCCATATATTGTTCTAAAATCTGAGCGATAGGAATATCGTAAATATTAACTTTGTTCTTGGAAATAAGGTGAAGCAACAAGTCAAGAGGTCCTTCAAAGACCTGAAGCTTGAAAGAGGGCTTTTCCATAGTATAAACCAAAGCCTTTCGTTGAATAAAACTAATTTACATTGATTGTGATATATTTGGAATTAAGATTTAAACGTTCAGCAAGAATTTCGGAAACGTTGAATTTAAGGCTTTCGCCGGAATTTACTGTAAAGGTAAAGGTTGAGTATCTGTCCAAAGCATCTTGGTTGAAATTCTGTGAAGAAACCTCTTTACCCAAAGAAGAGGTGACAACGTGCTTATAATAATGGTCATTATTATCAAAGCCTGTTACAGAGCCCATCATATGCATTTGCATAGGTAAAACACGTTCTTTTTCCGTTTCACGTACAGTGATTGTAACTGTGCCGGGTTTTACAGATACTGAGTTTGAAGTAACGGGCTGTCCGTTGATTTCCAATGCATATGACCAATAGGATTTTTCAAGCTCAACAACGTCTTCGGTAGCAATCTCATTTTTAAGAGTGTCTTCTGTGTATTTATCGTTGGATTGCTTAAGTAAATCAACATTGTCAAGAATAGATATAGAGTTTTGTATTTCTTTTAAAATGTAATCCTTTTGAGATTGTAAGCTGGAAAGCTGACGGCCGAAGGAAATAATAACGGCAATCAAAACAAGGGATAAAAACCAGAAAATAGCAGAAAGAATTATTTTAACCTGAAGAAAGCGCTGTGCTTTTTTTAATGCGTCCATATTATTCCCTCCTCCTTAATTATATATGATTTCAAAAAAGTTTTGGCCAAATTCAACACGTCCTGAAAGGTCATCAGAGAAAAAGACTGTTATAATATCGCCTTTTTGAATATCGGTGTAGGTGAAATAAGCATTAGTGGCAAGATTTTTTGAAGATATTGTTTTTTTGTATTCTTTTTTACCGCAGGTAATTCTTACAGAGTTTGAAAAATCTTCAAAGCTACCTGTGAAATCTTTAACTCTTCCAAGGTTAAGAATATTTTTGGGAAGACCGCTATCCTTGATTGTTTCAACAAGACCTATAGAAACAGTAGAGCCGCTGACATAAACAACATCCTCGTTTTGAACGACCTTTCCGTTAACGGTGAAAACATAAGAATAATTTCTCTTTGCAATTTCAGTAAGCTGATTTTCTGAAAATGCAGAGTTCATTATGGTTTCAAGATATTTAAGGTTTTCATTATTGATTTTAGTAGTATAGTCATTGAGAGTAACGGTGTTTTTGTTGTTTTCCTCAGTAACTGTTTTTATCTGACCTGTTACGTTGCCGAGATAATTTACGGAGAAAACAGCTAAAGCAACAAAAACAATAGCTGATAATATTAAAACCAAAAGCCATATACGGTTATTGATTTTAACTCCGGCAGATTTGCTTTTCATAAAGTTCAATCCTTTCGGTAAAAATAATTATACTTATAAAACATACTTTATATATAATAACATATTTTAAAATCTTTTGCAATTGTTTTATTTTTAATTATATTGTCCGAAGTCGTGCGCCGCCTGATACATAGCAATAACGTTTTCCGTAGGTGTGTTATCTTGTATAAGATGGGTAGGTGCGAAGTGATATCCGTACCCTTTTTTCATAATTTCTAAGGTTTTTTTGCAATATTCACGGGTTTCTTCGGCAGTGCCGTAAGCTAAAGGACCTGCAGTAGAGATACATCCTCTGTAGCAAAGCTTGTTGCCAAAGGTTTTCTTTAAATATTCAGGGGACATATTAGTTGCTTCAGGCTGTAAGGTATCTACGGCATCAATTCCGAGTTCAATGAAATCGTTGTAAGCCCAGGAAGAGCTTCCGCAAGTATGTATAATTGTAAACACATTGTAAGCTTTTGCTAAGTCTACAAATTTTTTCTGTATAGGCTTAATATGTTTTCTGTAAAGCTCAATGCTTATCATAGGAGTATGCTGTGTTCCTAAATCTTCACCGAGCCAAAGAAAATCTATTTTGCCCTTACATTTATCAAGAGTACGCTCCATAAGCTTCAGTTGGAAATCGGCACGTTTTTTTATCAGATATAGAGCAGGCTCGTGATCCAAAGCCAAATTACACAGCATATCCTCAACGCCCATAATTCTGCCGTTGGAGTTTAAAATATCGGGAGTTCCTGAATTGCCGATAAAAATACCGTATTGGTTATCATAGTGATTTACAACATCAAGACAATAATCATAATCAAAGTCGTCGGGATTTGGTACAGGAAAATTATAAAAAACTTCATCATCTGCATCTCTAAGAGGAAAATCGCAAAAATCCCAATATCCTCCTGTTTCGTGCTCTACCCAACGCATTATACAGCCTTCTAAGGGGTCAACTCTTCTGTTTGGCGGAGCTGTAAATAATTCAGGTCCTATGTATGGAGCTGCAACTGAACGGTAATCTACTCCTAAAGCCTGAAACACTTTTTCGTAATCTCCGTCAGGAATGCCTAAAGCTTTTGACAAACGCATATGAATATTCGGATTTGCTTCGTAGCCTATTGTAACACGGTCTGTTTTTTCGTGATTAAAGGTTCTTATAACACGTTCTTTCGATGACATAGTTTCCTTGCTTTTTATAATTTGCATAATAATACTCCTTTAAAAGACTGGCTTATGTAACCGGCTGAGCCGGTGTTTTTATACCGGATTTATAATGGAAATAACAGCATATTGCTCATCAAAAAAGCTCTTTAAACGTTCTAATGCCATTTCGGGAGTAACTCGGCGGTATGCGTTGAGAAGCTCAAAAACATCAGTACCTGTAAAGAAAGCAGAAACTGCTTCGTTTCCTAAGCCCTCTACCTCGTTGAGAAGCTGAATTCTGTTTCCGTAAACAGCTTTTTTACAACGCTCAAAATCCTTTTCGGGAAAGTTCTTGATAAGCTCAGAGCAATATTCGAAAAAGCTGTCATATACAGCCTTGGGGTTATCGCTTTCACCGCCGAAAACAGCAATTCCGTAGCTTTTTGAATACATATATTCTTTTGAAAAGTCAAGACCGATAAGTCCTTTTTGATATAAATCTTTGTAAAGGGGAGAAGCTTTACCGATAATAAGCTCCAAAAGTATATCGGTTAGAGCCGCACGGTCACAAAGCTCTCCTGCAACAGTAAATTTAACATTGTCTTTAATGCCGATATTGAAAATTGTTTTTGATACCGACAGCTTTTTTTCAATTACCTTCTTATAAGGCAAAGCAGGCTCTTCGGGATATATCCTTTTTACTTCAGAGGGCTCTTTTTCCTTTAAAACCTTGTCGCAAATATTCATAACGGTTTCGGGGGTTGCGTTTCCCACAACACAAAGCACCATTTCGGAAGGATTATAGAAATTGTTATAGCAAAGATATAAAAGCTCAGGTGTTATTTTAGCAATAGAGTCAACAGTGCCTGCAATATCCTCTCTTATAGGGTGGTTTTGATATGCAGCTTCCAAAGCAGAGAAAAAGACCTGCCAATCGCTGTTGTCGTCATACATACGGATTTCCTGACCGATTATGCCTCTTTCTTTTTCAACGTTTTCGGGAGTGAAATAAGGGGAGTATACAAAATCAAGTAAAATTTCAAGAGAGTCCTCAAACTGTTCGGTACAGGAGAAAAGATAAGCAGTTGTATCAAAGGAAGTGAAAGCGTTCGCATTGGCACCTGTTCTTGCATATCTTTCAAAAGCGCCTTCCTTTTCGCCCTCGAAAAGCTTGTGTTCAAGATAGTGGGCAATACCTCCGGGAACAGTTACTTGTTCTGATTGCTTAGGAATAAAGGTTTTGTCAATAGAGCCGTAATGGGTTGCTATTACGGCATAGGTCTTTGAAAAGCCTTCCTTTGGGTAGATAATAATATTAAGTCCGCTTTTGTGCTTAAATTTAAAATAGCTTTGATTTAAGCTTTGATCGGTATATTTATTCATCTTCTTTTCCCCCTTTCAAAACATAGGTGCAGTTAAGAGAGATTTTTTCAGAAACTGCTGTGATTTGCTCTTTGCAAACAGCCATAATACGTTCGGAGATTTCTTCAGGTGAATAAATTCTGCCGGAAAGATATCCGTTTATATAAAAGCTTTCAAGAGTATAAAGGCTGTCGTTGGCGGCAATATAAAGATTTTTAAGAGTCTTTTTGGCAGCGGATATTTCTTCCTCAGTAATCTCTCCGTCTGTAATATGCTTTAGCTGATTTAAAATTTCTTCCTGTGCGGCGCTTAGCTTGTCAAATTCAACGCCTGAGTATACAAGCATAATACCTTTTTGAGCTTCAAGTCTTGCAGCACAGTAATAGCAAAGGCTGAGCTTTTCACGGACATTTTCAAAAAGCTTAGAATGAGCGCTTCCGCCGTAAATACAATTTAATAAGATAAGAGCAGGATAGCTTTTGTCAGTAGGTAAAGTATCGGTATTAAAGGCAAGAGTAAGCTTTCCTTGAGATACCTGCATATTATCTTCAAAATTTCTCACTTGCTCTGAGATAGGTACAGCTGTTTGAACTATATCGAAATTACATTTATTTTTGAATTTTTCGGTAATACTTTTTTCGATAGAGGAAAAGTCAAGCATACCCTGTGCAAATACTATTATTTTTGAATTTGATATAAATTCTTTATAAGCCTTATAAAGCTGTTTGGGTGTTGCTTTTTCAATAAACTCAATGCTTCCCAGCTCGTTTTCTCCAAAGGGACTGCCTTGACACATAAGTTCCTGACAACGTGTTACTGCATATGTTCTTTTGTCATTGACAGCAGCACGGATACGGTCGCAAAGGCTCTCTTTTTCTTTTTCAACAATTTGAGTATCAAACTGTTCATTTTCAATTTTAGGATTAAAAATAACTTCAAAAAGAAGCTCCAAAGCTTGCTTTTCAACGTTTTCTTTATCATAAGCAAAAGAATTTTTAATGAAATCGGCACAAATGCTTACCGCCTGATAATCTCCTCGCTTTTGAACAGAGCCCGAAATAAGAGCGCCGTAAAGCTCCTCACAGCGAAGATTAAGGCTTGAAATATCAGGATAGTTTTTTGTACCTCTGCGTAATACGAGAGATAAAAGAGCATATAATCCGTTTCTTTCTTTTTCAAGAGGATTTATAAATACAACGCTTATGCGATTATTTGTAAATTTATCGGTTTTAATACTCATAAGAGTAAGACTGTCGTTAATTTCTTTTACAGCAAAATCTGACATAAACAATCATTCCTTTCAAAGCTTATTATATATATTATTATACTCTCATAAGTATACAGATTTATACCTTTAATGTCAATAACATTAAAAAAAGAGCCCCTTTAAAAAAGGGACTCAAAAAGTGATACTGCAGTACTATTTTCCGCAACAGCCGCAATCCGCATCTGCACCGCCTGCATCTTTGAAATTGCAAAATTCAGGCGGGAAAAATTCGTCTGTCGGGAATTTGATTTTTGAGAAGAGATGGCAAGGATTATCTTCACCGCTTATTACACATTCTTTTTCTGGAATACAAAAATCGTAAGCGGGAACAAGTAGCTGAACGGTTCTTTCAAGACGTACAATAGAGAAAAGACCGAGAGTTACGGCAACTTTCTTGTGGTCGTCGTCAAAGGCTAAATCTTCGTTAAAGCAGCAGCAAACAAAGTCGGGGACAGATGTTTTATCACATTCACAGCAACAACAGTTATCGTTGGGCTCGATAAGCTTTGCGCCTAAAGCGATAGGGTCAACAACCTCAACTGTGGCTTTGGGAAGATTGGTTTTATACATAAGCTGCGCATCAGCTTCGCAAGGAGTATATTTTGAAGAATATATCTTTGCATTACCCTCACTTCCGAAAAGTATTACTCTTTTGTCATAGACGCACATTCCTTCAATTTCTTTAGGCTTACCTACGCAGATATAAGCATCAAGAGTAACCTTGAAATAAAATCTTATATCTACAGTGTAAAATCCTCTGTTGAAGGGGACGCATTCTACGTCAATGTATACCCAAATCAGTTCCGCACACTTTGCCTTAACGCTTACGGCTTTGTCGATTACAGCCTGAGAGCTGCTGCAAAGATAAACTCTTAAATCCTCAAGGCAATCTCTGTCACGACAGCTGTCATATACCTTTTCGGTATTGATGCACACTGCTTCTTTGAAACCGTTGCTGTTGGTAAAGCCGGACATCATTCTTTCACCCATATTTATTCCTCCGTATTTTAATTAAAACAATGATATGTTTCAATATATATTATGGTAAAATTAAAAAAGGGTGCATTTTAAAGTAAAAAAAGTAAAATGTTTACAAAGTCGTTAATTTTCCGTTAAATGTATTGATTTTGGTATTTGTACGAATATAATATTAAAAGCAAAGAAAAAAGGAGGCTATATTATTGAAAAAAGAAGACAGAGAATTTTTTAAAAAATGTATTGATGAAATTTTCGACTGCGAAAAAATCAGTCTTATGGATAACTATCAGCAGCACTGTTCGGTTTCTTGTCTTGAACATAGTGTTCTTGTTGCATATATAAGCTTTTGGTTTTGTAAAAAATTTAAAATAAAAGTTGATTTTCGTTCTTTGATAAGGGGAGCGATGCTACACGATTTTACGTTGTATAATTGGCGTGAGCGTCCCGAAAACGCTTTTGCACATTTAAGAATGCACCCTACAAATGCATACAATAATTCAATAAAATATTTTGAAATCAACGAAAAAGAAAAGGATATTATATTAAGTCATATGTGGCCATTAACCTTTAAAATGCCAAAATATAAAGAAAGCTTTATCGTAAATTTTGCAGACAATATTTGCGCTGTTTTTGAGGTTTGCGGAATGTATGCAAAAATTTTTGAAAGAAGATTAAAGAAAATAAGTGTATTTCCTTACTCTGCCTGCTGATTGAAACACATAATATTATAAATTTTTGAAAAAATAAAAAGGACAGATTTAAAGAAAGGATATGATATTATGAGAGGTATTGCAGGATTTGCCAAGGGAATGATGGCAGGTATAGCAATCGGCGGTGCTATGGCAGCGGCTATGAAAATGAACCCCAAAGCAAAGCGCATAGTCAGAAAAAAAGCGCATAAAGCCTTTGATGTTATGGATAACGTCATTGATACTATGACACGTTAAAAATTAAAGATTTTTGATGCCTTAACCAGCTTTTTTTTAATGTTGAAAAAATTTTTTCAGAAAATTAAAAATAATGCTTGCTATTTTGATTTAAATGTGTTATTATTGTTCTAAATGCGGATAGTCCTCTGCCCTGCTCGGCATGAATGTCCTAAGAATATGGAGGAAGAGATAATGCAAGATATTATCAGAAGCTTTACAAGCGAGCAGATTAAGAATGATCTTTCACAGATAGTTATTGGTAACACTGTCAGAGTTCATGTCAAAATCAAAGAGGGAAACAGAGAAAGAATTCAGGTATTTGAAGGAACAATTATTGCACGTAAGGGCGGCGGCGTTTCTGAAACATTTACAGTAAGACGTATTGCCAGCGGCGTAGGCGTTGAGAGAACCTTCCCGATTCATTCCCCGAAAATTGAGAAAATAGAAACTGTAAGAAAAGGTAAAGTTCGCAGAGCAAAGCTTTATTATCTGCGTGACAGAGTTGGTAAGGCTGCTAAGGTTAAAGAATTAATACAGTAACTTATAAAACCTGTAGATAAAAAGCTTTTAGCTTTTTATTTGCGGGTTTTTCTCTTTTTAGAATATCTATTGCAAGGTAGGGATAGCTATGAGCGATAAAAACAATTTCAATTATGACGAAATAAATAAAATTTTAAATGATATAGAAAAAAGAGAGGCTGACTCTGAAATGGACTCTTTGATAAGTAAGATGTCAGAAAAAGCAGTAGCGGAGCAAGCTGAAGAGCAACCTCGGGAAGCAGAGGATTTTCTCGATTTTGAAGACGTGCAGGAAGATGAAGCTTTCGAAGAAAACACTTACAATTATCAAAGTGATGATTTTGAATTTGACGAAGAGGATGAGCAATACGATGATTATAAGGCTCATAGCGTGACATCGAAGGAGAAGCATTCCAAGGGTATGTCAACAGAAATTTTTGAATGGGTAGAGTCTATTGCAATTTCTGTTGTATGTGTTGTTTTGCTGTTTACGTTTGTTTTCAGAGTTGTAATGGTTGACGGTCCTTCTATGGAAAACACCTTGCATAACGGCGAAAGAGTAATTCTTTCAAATTTTCTGTATACACCTAAGACAAATGATGTAGTAGTATTTATTCCCGATATGGCGGGTAATGAAAACAGACCTTTTGTAAAAAGAATAATTGCTACTGAGGGTCAGACTGTAGTTGTAGATATAGATAAAAAAGCAGTGTTTATAAACGGAGAAGAAATCGAAGAGCCTTATATTAAAGAGGCTATTTTAAGAAAAGGCGACCAGAAATATCCTTTGACAGTGCCTGAAGGCCACGTGTTTGTTATGGGAGACAATAGAAATGACTCTATGGACAGCCGAGATACAAGAGTAGGAACTGTAGATGTGCGCTCTATTTTAGGCAGAGTTGTTTACCGTGTATATCCCTTCAATAAAATAGGATTTATCAATTAGGTGTAAAAATGATAGATAATATTAACTGGTATCCGGGTCATATGGCAAAAACAAGACGGCTTATAGAAGAAAATCTTAAGCTTGTTGATATTGTTGCCGAAATAGTAGATGCCCGTATTCCCAAAAGCTCAAGAAATCCCGATTTTGACAATCTTCTTAAATCTAAAAAAAGAATAGTAGTTTTAAATAAATCCGATATTGCGGATTTACAAACCACAAAGAAGTGGCAGAAATATTATACCTCTCAGGGTATATGCGCAATATGTGCTGACAGTAAGCAAAAAAAAGGAGTATCTGATTTTCTTGCTAAAATCAAAGAGGTTCTTTGCGAGGAAGAGGAGAGAAAAAACAGCCGCGGAATGACGGGAAAGCCTATCAGAATAATGATTTTAGGCGTACCCAATGTTGGAAAATCCACATTTATAAATGCCCTTGCAGGAGCTAAAGTGGCAAAAGCACAGGATAAGCCGGGTGTTACCAGAGGAAAGCAGTGGGTGAGTATTCAGGGGGCAGACCTTCTTGATATGCCCGGAATACTATGGCCCAAAATTGACGACTCGCAAACAGGTATAAATCTTGCTTTAACAGGTGCTGTAAGAGACCAGATTCTTGATATTGAAGAGTTGGCGTGTCAGCTTTTAAGCGTTTTAAATACTAATTATAAAGAAAAATTGCAAGAGCGATATAAAATAGCTACCGATATTACAGACGGATACGAGCTTCTAAAGCTTGTAGCTAAAAAGAGAGGCTTTTTAATTTCGGGCGGAGAGCTTGATACAGAGAGAGCCGCAATTATAGTTATAGATGAATATAGGGCAGGTAAATTGGGCGCTATATCTTTGGAAAGCCCTGAGGATATTTAGAAATTATGAATACAATTTTATTTGATTTGGACGGGACTCTTGTTCCCGTAGCTCTTGAAGATTTTATAAAGGATTATTTCGGAAGACTTGCAGATAAAATGGAAAGCTTAGGCTTTGATAAAGAAAGCTTCATAAAAGAAAGTTGGAAATCTGTAGGTAAAATGATGGAGAATGACAGCCAGAAGACCAACGAAGAGGTTTTCTGGCAAAGCTTTATAAATAAAAGTAAGCCTGACAGTAAGCTTTATGAAATTTTTGATAGCTTTTATAAAAATGAATTTAATCTTACAAAGGGAATTCTCAAAGAAAAAAGAGATTTTCGTCAGATGTTTGATACTCTGAAAGAAAAAGGGTACAGCTTAGTGCTTGCCACAAATCCTCTTTTTCCGATGTCAGGTGTTGAATCACGTCTTAATTGGGTCAATCTTACACCAGAGGATTTTATATATATAACAACATACGACAACTCATATTGCTGTAAGCCTAATCTTAAGTATTATAAAAGAATTTTTGGAAAAATAGGCAAAAAGCCCGAAGAATGTCTTATGGTTGGAAATAATGTTTTAGAGGATATGTGTGTAAAAAAATTGGGAACACAGGTGTACCTTATAACCGATTTTATTGAAAATCCTCTAAACGAAAGCTTTGATAATATTCCCAACGGAAATTTTGCTCAGTTTGAAAAATATATATGCGGTTTGGATTTTGCCGTATAAATACCGTTTTTAAATTACTGTCTGTACGGCTTTTGTTTTAGCGTACGGCAGTTTTTTATATTATGTATAATGGGGAAGTTGAAAATGACAAGATTGATTATTGATACGAAAAAAATTGAGGAAAATATAAAAATAGTTAAAAAATATGCCAAGGACTCAAAAATATATTGGGTACTTAAGGGTAATGCCTATGGAATGGGCGCAGTGGAAACAGCAAGAGTGCTTCTCAAAAATTCAGAAAGTTCTTTTGCGGTATCAAGAATTGAGGAAGCAGTGGAGCTTCGTCAAAACGGAATAGACAGTGAAATACTTGTTATGTGCTCAACCTCTGTTGAACAAGAAATTCAGACTTTGATAGATAATCATTTGACAGCAACAGTAGGCTCTTTAGGCGCTATGCTTGCTTTAGACGGAGCTTTAAGACGGGACGGAGTAACATTAAACGCTCACATAGCTCTTGATACAGGTATAGGAAGATACGGCTTTTTACCTTCAGACATAAACGATTTGACTGCCGCAGTTTTAAACCTGACAAATTTGAAAATTACGGGAATTTTTACGCACTTGTCAACAGCCTTTGGAAAAAAAGCATATTCTCAGAAACAGTTTGATGTCTTTAATCAAATGGTTGAATTTTTGAAAAACAGCGGAATTGAAATACCCTGTAAGCATATTTTAAATTCAAACGGACTTTTCAGATTTGATGACATGCGTCTTGATGCGGTGAGAGTGGGCTCTGTACTTACAGGAAGAGTTTTAAAGGGAAAGGGTCTTTCACCTGTCGGAACTCTTGAATGTACGATACAGGAGATTAAAAACCTTGATAGCGGCTGTAATGTAGGCTACGGAAATGCCTTTAAGCTTAAGAAAAATGCTACAATTGCAGTTGTTCCTGTAGGCACCTCTGACGGAATAGGTCTTGAAAAGGCAAAGGGTTTATTCAGATTTATAGATAAATTAAGATATGTAAAGAGTGATTTATTACTCAGTAAAAAATCAAGAATATCCTGTAAAATAAATGATAAAAAAGTGTATATTCTTGCCCGCCCGTTTATGACAAGCTTAGTCTTAGATGTTACGGATATTCCCTGTAAAGCAGGGGATAAGTGCTATTTCAATGTAAATCCGATGTTTATTAACTCATCTGTTGAAAGGGATTATATATGATTGAAAAAATAAAGGAAATACTTCTTGAAGGTCTTGCTTTTGCAACAATGAGCGAGATAAAAAAGACAAGTGATACACTTTATAAAAATGTAAAAATAGTTCCTTTTGAAAATAAAAACGGCGATATTTTTTATCAGTTCAGCTTTTTTGAGCAAAAGAAGGTAAAGCACGAAAATTGCAGTATTGAAGATACGGCAGAAAAAATTTCATTTTTGCTTGAGAAGGACTATAATCAGCTTGTTCTTTTTACAGCGGAAAATGACTATCATATTACATATTATCAAAAGTTGAAAATCAAAAAATCAGCACCCACTAAAAAAGTAAAGGATATCAAAACTCATAACAAACAAAAAAGCTATATATTGCAAGAGGGTACACCAGTAGACTTTCTTGTGCGTTTGGGTGTAATGAATAGTCAAGGCAAGGTAATCAGCTCAAAATATGATAAATTCCGTCAGATAAATAAATATTTAGAGCTTATAGAAAGCGTTATAACCGACGAATTCGGTAAAGAAAAGCTTGAAATAGTGGACTTTGGCTGCGGTAAGGCATATCTTACCTTTGCACTCTATTATTATCTTGTAAAGGTAAGGAACTTTACGGTTTCAATTACAGGCCTCGATATAAAAGATGACGTAATTGAGTTTTGCACAAGGACAGCTGAGGAGTTAGGCTACGAAAATCTGAAGTTTAAAAACGGATTTATTTCCGATTATGAGGGAACTAAAGCCGATATAGTAATTTCACTGCACGCTTGCGATAATGCTACCGATGATTCAATAGTAAAAGCTATTGATTGCGGAGCCAAGGTTATTTTGGCGGTACCTTGCTGTCAGCACGAAATCAATTCAAAGCTTCCTAAAGAATATATGCCGCTTCTGACAAAGCACGGCATAATAAAAGAAAAGCTTTCAAGCCTTATAACCGACTCTTTGAGAGCACAGCTTCTTGAATGTATAGGCTATAAAACAACAGTATGTGAATTTATCGACAGTGAGCATACTCCTAAAAACATTCTTATAAAAGCAGTAAAGAGCGAAAGTACCGTAAATTCACGCAAAAAAGCATATGAACTATATAAAAATTATATTGATAGTCTCGATATAGACTTTTACCTTGAGAAAAAACTTGCAAAAATTCTGCATAAATGAATAAATATGCAAAATTGTGCATAAATATAAATATTTCTCGTATATGTTGTATTTGTGTGTTAAGTTATACAAAGATTTAAAAAAGGCTTGCAATATATAAAAAAATGTGTATAATTATTAGTGTTATATGATTTCAAAGGAGATTTATAAAAATGAAAAATTATAAAAAAGTTGTTTTAGCTTATTCAGGCGGTCTTGATACATCTATCATTATTCCGTGGCTTAAGGAAAATTACGGCTGTGAGGTTATCGCAGTTGCTGCCGATGTAGGACAGGGTAAAGAGCTTTCAGGACTTGAAGAAAAAGCAATTAAAACAGGTGCTTCAAAATTATATATAGAAGATTTAACAAAGGAATTTGTTGATGAATATATTTTCCCCACACTTAAAGCGGGTGCTGTATATGAGGGTAAATATCTTTTAGGTACTTCCTTTGCTCGTCCCATAATAGCTAAAAGAATAGTTGAAATAGCTAAGAAAGAGGGCGCAGATGCTATATGTCACGGTTGCACAGGTAAGGGCAATGACCAGGTTCGTTTCGAGCTTGCAATAAAAGCTTTTGCTCCCGATATGGATATTATTGCTCCTTGGAGAATTTGGGATATCAAATCACGTGACGAGGAAATTGACTATGCAGAGGCAAGAAATATTCCTCTTAATATAAGCCGTGAAACAAATTATTCAAAGGATATGAACCTTTGGCATCTTTCTCACGAAGGTCTTGACCTTGAGGACCCTGCAAATGAGCCCGATTACGATAAAATTCTGGAATTGGGCGTTTCTCCTCAAAAAGCTCCCGACAAAGCTACATATGTTACAATAGATTTTGAAAAAGGCGTTCCTGTTGCTATTGACGGTAAGAAGACAGACAGCGTTGAAATAATCAAAATCCTTAATAAATTAGGCGGAGAAAACGGCATAGGAATAGTTGACTTAGTGGAAAACCGTCTTGTCGGTATGAAATCAAGAGGCGTATACGAAACTCCCGGCGGAACAATTCTTTATGCAGCTCACGAAGTTTTGGAAACCCTTTGTCTTGACAGAGAAACAATGCACTACAAGCAGGGTATAGCTCTTAAGTTTGCCGATATCGTTTATTTCGGTCAGTGGTATACTCCTTTACGTGAAGCTCTCAGCGCTTTTGTTGATAAAACACAGGAAACAGTAACAGGCTCTGTTAAGCTTAAGCTTTACAAAGGAAATATCATTACAGCAGGAGTTACAAGTCCTTATTCCTTATACGATGAAGAAATTGCTACCTTTGATGAGGATGAGGTTTACAATCAGAATGATGCAGAAGGCTTTATCAATCTGTTTGGATTACCCCTCAAGGTAAGAGCAAAGAAAATAGGAAATAACTAAAAATAAAAAAGGGGGATGTAAAAAAAGCGCAGAGCGCATAAAACAAGTAAATAAAAGGATTATATACTATCATCTCTTGAAAAAAGAGCAAAAATTAACAGAAAAACATCTTTTTGCTAATTCTTTTAAGAAATATACGTTTTATGCTATATGTCAATTTCGCCCTCGACGTACCTCTGTACGCCGTCGGGTAACCGACAACAAATCCTTGTTTTCGCGAAATTGACATATTCTGCACATTTTTTCCTATCCCCTAAAAAGGGGCTGTAAAAAACTTTCGTTTTTTTACAGCCCCTGTCGTAGTATATTATTGAAAGGCATGATTATAAATGAAGCTTTGGGCAGGTCGTTTTTTAAAGCAGACAGATAAAAAGGTAAATGATTTTAATTCTTCAATAGCTTTTGATGCAAGAATGTATAAGGAGGATATTGAAGGAAGTATTGCGCACAGTACAATGCTCAGCGAGTGCGGAATAATTACTGCGGAAGAAAAGGATGCCATTGTTACAGCTTTAAAAGAAATTGAGCAGGAAATAGAAAATTCAACAGCGTGCCTTTCGGCAGACAGCGAAGATATTCATATGAATATCGAGGTTTTGCTTACCCAAAAAATAGGAGATACAGGCAAAAAGCTTCACACTGCAAGAAGCAGAAATGACCAGGTAGCTCTTGATATCCGTTTGAATTTAAGAAAAGAAATAAAAGAAATTGCAAAGCTTGTTTGCGAGCTTGAAAAAGCAATAATAAATAAAGCAAAAGAGAATACCGATTCTGTTATGAGCGGATATACTCATTTGCAAAGAGCGCAGCCTGTTACCTTTTCTCACGCTATAATGGCATACGCTCAAATGTTAAGACGTGATTTGGAGCGCCTTAAGGACTGCTATAAAAGAACAAGTATGATGCCTTTGGGCAGCGGTGCTCTCGCAACTACCACATATGATATAAACAGACAGCGTGTTTGTGAGCTTTTAGGCTTTGAAGCTGTTACGGAAAACTCAATGGACAGTGTTTCCGACAGAGATTTTGTTATTGAGCTTTCTTCTGCTCTTTCTATACTTATGATGCATCTTTCAAGATTCAGCGAAGAGATTATTTTGTGGTGTAGTCACGAATTTTCCTTTATCGAGCTTGACGATGCTTATTCTACAGGCTCATCAATTATGCCTCAGAAGAAAAATCCTGATATTCCCGAGCTTGTAAGAGGAAAAACAGGCCGTGTTTACGGCTCTTTGATAACTCTTTTAACTATGATGAAGGGCTTGCCTCTGTCATACAACAAGGATATGCAAGAGGATAAGGAAGCAATTTTCGATGCAGTTGATACAGTAAAGCTTTGTCTTGAAGTATTTGCACCGATGATTGATACAATGACAGTAAAAAAAGAAAATCTTAAAAAAGCGGCTCAGGACGGATTTATCAATGCCACCGACTGTGCAGATTATCTTGTTAAGCACGGTATGGCATTCAGAGATGCTTATAAAATTGTAGGAAGCCTTGTGGCTTACTGTATTCAAAATAAGAAAAATCTTGAAACTCTTTCCCTTGAAGAGTATAAAGTTGTTTGCCCTGTTTTTGAAAAAGATATTTATGAGGCAATCAGCATTGAAACTTGTGTAAACGGCAGGGGAGTTTACGGCGGACCTGCACAGCAGGCTCAGAAAATACAGATTGAAAATCTTGAAAATTTCATTGAAGAATTTGAAATTTAAGCAAATAATTACGGGTGATTTTAATGTATAAAGTATTTGTGGACGGAAGCGCGGGAACAACAGGCCTTCAGATTTTGCAAAGATTAGAAAAAAGAAATGATATAGAGCTGATAGTATTACCTGACGAACTGAGAAAAGACGAACGTGCAAAAAAAGAAGCTATCAATAAGTCAGATGTAACAATTCTTTGCTTACCTGACGAAGCGGCAAAGGCATCTGTTGCTCTGTGTGAAAATGAAAATACAATTATTATAGATGCAAGCACTGCCCACAGAACAAATGAAAGCTTTGCATACGGCTTTGCAGAGCTGTCACCTGAATTCAGAAATAAAATAAAAACTTCAAAAAGAATAGCAAATCCCGGCTGTCATGCATCGGGCTTTTGTGCGGCAGTATATCCATTGACAGCGTCGGGAATAATGGGTAAAGACTATCCTGTTACCGCAAGCTCAATAACAGGCTACAGCGGCGGTGGAAAATCAATGATTGCGGATTATAATGAGAACGGACAAAAGGAAAGTATGTGCAGTCCGAGATTTTATTCTCTTAATCTGACACATAAGCATTTGCCTGAAATGAGTAAGGTCTGCTCTCTTGAAAATGCGCCTGTGTTTACTCCGATAGTAAGTAAAATTTATAACGGTATGTTAGTATCAATTCCCATTGTAAACAGGCTTTTAAATAAGAAAATGACAGCTGAAGAAATTCACGGCTTTTATAAAGAATATTATAAAAACGAATATTTTGTACGGGTTATGCCTTTTGGAGGAAAAGAGGCTCTCGAAAACGGATTTTTACCTGCTACAGAGTGTAACGGTACAAACTTTCTTGATATATTTGTTTTTGGTAATGAAAGTCAGACTCTTGTGGTTTCCAGACTTGATAATTTGGGAAAAGGAGCTTCAGGAGCTGCTGTTCAAAATATGAATATTGCATTAGGCTTAGATGAAAAAATCTCTCTATAAAGGAGTTTAAATTAAATGGAAATAATACAAGGAAATGTAACAGCTCCAAAGGGCTTTCAAGCGTCTGGAGTATATTGCGGAATTCGCAAAAATAAAGAGAAAAAGGATTTAGCGCTTATCTATTCCAAAAAGCTTTGTCAGGCAGCTGCTTGTTATACACAGAATAAGGTTAAAGGCGCTCCTATTTTGGTAACACAGGAAAATTTACAGGACGGCGTTGCAAACGTTGTTATTTGTAACAGCGGAAATGCCAATACCTGTAATGCAGACGGAGTAGAGGTTGCAAAAAAAATATGTAAGGCTCTTGCTGATAAGCTTGATGTCTTTCCGTCAGACATTATAATAGCTTCTACAGGTGTTATAGGACAGCCTTTAAATTCTCAGGCAATAATTGACGGTATTCCTAAGCTTATTGAAGAAATGTCAGAAGAAAAGGGAATAGATGCGGCAACAGCTATAATGACAACTGATTTAAAAGAAAAGGAAATCGCTGTTGAGGTTATGATTGACGACGTGCCTGTAAGAATAGGAGGTATTGCCAAGGGAAGCGGAATGATAAATCCCAATATGGCAACAATGCTTTGCTTTATTACAAGCGACTGTGCAATCAGCTCAAAAATGCTTCAAAAGGCTTTAAAAAGAGCAGTTGGCGACAGCTTCAATATGATAAGCGTTGACGGAGATACTTCAACTAACGATATGGTAAGCGTTATGGCAAATGCTTGTGCGGGCAATTTGCTTATAGATACAGAAAATGAAGATTTTGAAATTTTTGCAGATGCTTTAAAATTTGTATGTATTAACCTTGCAAAGAAAATGGCGGCAGACGGCGAAGGCGCTACAAAGCTTTTAGAGTGCAGCGTAATTGGCGCTAAGGATGTAAAGGATGCAAAAATTGCTGCAAAGTCAGTTATATCTTCAAGTCTTGTAAAAGCAGCTATGTTCGGCGCAGATGCAAACTGGGGCCGTGTACTTTGTGCAATAGGCTATGCACCCTTTGATACTGATATTACAAAAACAGATGTTTCATTTATATCTGAAAAAGGTGAAATCTTAGTTTGTAAAAACGGCTCAGGCGTAGATTTTGACGAAGATAAGGCAAAAGAAATTTTGCTTGAAAAGGAAATAATAATATCCGTTAATTTAAACGAAGGTGATTGCCAGGCTAAAGCATGGGGCTGTGACCTTACCTATGATTATGTAAAAATAAACGGAGATTATCGTACTTGATATCAGAAAGGAAATAAAAATGGATTATTCATATCAAGCTCAAATATTGGCACAAGCGCTTCCTAATATTCAAAAATACAGGGGCAAAACAATAGTAATAAAATACGGCGGCAACGCTATGATAAATGAACAGCTGAAAAATTCTGTTATATCGGATATCGTTCTTCTTACCTGCGTAGGAATACGTGTTGTTCTTGTGCACGGCGGAGGTCCTGAAATTTCCGATATGCTTAAAAAGATAGGTAAGGAAAGCCGTTTTGTAAACGGACTTCGCTATACCGATGAAGAAACAATGGAAATTGTTCAGATGGTATTGTGCGGCAAAGTAAATAAGGATTTATCAGAGCTTATAAAAAAAGCAGGGGGCAAGGGAATAGGTCTTTGCGGTCTTGATAACGGCTTGCTTGTGGCTGAAAAGCTTGATGACGGAATAAACGATTACGGTCTTGTAGGTGAGCTTGTAAGCGCAAATGCAAAGACTATAAATGATTTACTTGAAAATGATTATATTCCCATTATAGCAACCGTAGCGGCAGATAAAAACGGTCAGGCATATAATATCAATGCCGATACTGCAGCGGCTAAAATTGCATCTGCAATAGGTGCAGAAAATCTTATTCTTTTAACAGATATAAAAGGTCTTATGCGTGACCCTAACGATGAAAGCTCTCTCATTGAAGAGGTAAGAATTTCAGAGCTTAAATCTCTTATTGCAGACGATGTTATAAAAGGCGGAATGATTCCTAAAGTTGATTGCTGTATAGATGCTGTAAGAGACGGTGTTAAAAAAGCAGTAATAATCGACGGCAGACTTGAACATTCAATCTTAATTGAAATTCTTTCCGATAAAGGTATCGGAACTATGATAAGGCGTTAAACAAGGGGCTATAAATAATGACTACTTTTGAAAAAGACAATAATTATATAATGAATACATACGGCCGTTTTAATGTCAGCTTTTGCAAAGGTAAGGGAACAAAGCTTTGGGACGAAAACGGTAAAGAATATTTGGATTTCGGCAGCGGAATAGGAGTTACCTGCTTGGGACACTGTGACGAAGGCTGGGTAAATGCTGTTTCCAAGCAAGCTTCTCAAATGGGACATATTTCTAACTTATATTATAATCCCGTTATGGCAGAGCTTGCTCAGAAGCTTACACAGCTAACCTCAATGTCAAGAGTTTTCTTCTGTAACAGCGGTGCCGAAGCAAATGAAGGAGCAATAAAGCTTGCCCGTAAATATGGAGCACAGACAGGCAGAACAACTATAATTACTCTTAAAAATTCCTTTCACGGAAGAACAATAGCAACTCTAACAGCTACAGGACAGGATACCTTCCATAAGAATTTCGGTCCTTTCCCCGAAGGTTTTTTATATGCTCAGGCGAATATGGAGTCATTAAAAAGTGTATATAATGATTCTGTATGTGCAGTTATGGTTGAATGTATACAGGGCGAGGGCGGAGTATTACCCCTTGAAGAAGGCTTTGCAAAAGAGTTAGAAAGCTTTTGTAAAGAGAAAAATATTCTCATAATAGCAGATGAGGTACAAACCGGTGTTATGAGAACAGGAAGCTTTTTGTGCAGTGAGCAATATGGCTTTAATCCGTCCATAGTAACAATGGCAAAGGGCTTGGGCGGCGGTCTTCCTTTCGGTGCCTTTTTATGTAACGAAGAATTAAAGGATATTATGTGCAAGGGTGACCACGGCTCTACCTTCGGTGCAAATACCATTTGTTGTGCAGGCGCTTTAGAGGTTATATCACGAGTTACGGCAGAGGACTTTGGAGAAGCAGTTAAGCAAAAAGGTAACTATATAATGACCAAGCTCAAGGAAATTGAGAATGTGGGCGATATAAGAGGTAAAGGCCTGATGATTGGCTTTGATGTAAAAAAAGGCGACAGCAAAGAAATCGTGGCTAAAATGATTGATAAAGGCTTGCTTTGTCTTACTGCAAAATCAGCAATCAGACTTTTGCCCGCATTAACAGTGAGCTACGAAGAAATAGATACGGCTCTTGAAATAATTAAGTCAACTCTTTAAAATATATTAATTCCGAGAAAGGAAAAAGAAAAATGAAAAAAGATTTACTTAAACTCCTTGACCTTACAAGCAAGGACATAATAAATATTTTAGATTTGGCAGACCAGCTTAAATATGAGCAAAAAAAGGGCGTAACTCATAAAAGAAATTTAAAAGGTAAAACCCTCGGTATGATATTCCAAAAAAGCTCAACAAGAACAAGAGTTTCTTTTGAAGTGGGAATATTGCAATTGGGCGGTCACGCATTGTTTTTAAGCCCCAGAGATATTCAGCTTGGAAGAGGAGAAAGCATAGAGGATACAGCAAGAGTTCTTTCAAGATATGTTGACGGAATAATGATAAGAACATATGACCAGCAGGAAGTTGAAACTCTCGCAGAATATGCAAGTATTCCGATTATTAACGGTCTTACAGACTTTGCGCATCCCTGTCAGGTATTGGCAGACCTTATGACAATCCGTGAATATAAGAATAAGCTTGCAGGACTTAAAATGTGCTTTATCGGTGACGGAGCGAACAATATGAGTAACTCTCTTATTGTAGGCGCTTTGAAAACAGGAATGGATATTTCTATTGCTTGTCCTAAGGGAGTTGAGCCTGCGCCTGAGATTATGGAGTTTGCAAAGACTGTAAAGGGTGCAACCCTTACAGTAACTGATGACGTTCTTGAAGCTTGTAAGGATGCAGATGTTTTATATACAGACGTATGGGCAAGTATGGGACAGGAAGAAGAAGCCGCTGAGAGACAAAAGCTTTTTGCAGGCTATCAGATAAACGATAAAACTCTTTCTGTAGCAAAGGAAGACTGTCTTGTATTCCATTGTTTGCCCGCACATAAGGGCGAAGAAATTACAGCAGAAGCCTTTGATGCACACGCAGACGAGATTTTTGACGAGGCAGAAAACAGACTTCATGTTCAAAAAGCTATTATGGTATTGTTAATGGAAAAACGTTAAAAAGGGAATGTAAAAATTCTTCAAAGCGCAAAAAGAAAAATATCACATTTCAAATGCGATATTTTTTATTGTGAAAACAACAAGGTTCTGGGGTACCCGCCCGCATTTTCAATGCGTAGGCGGGTCAGGTTCTTATTTTGCTATTTCCAAAACTTCGCCACTCGGCGTACCTTTGTACGCCGTCGGGCAAGACTTCGTCGAAGTTTGAAAATTTTGAAAAATTTTTCCTATTCCCTTAAGAAAAGCAGTCGCAAGTTTGTAAGCTTGTGACTGCTTTTTTCTAAGGTTTACAAACACTGCAGGGGGAATATCCTTGTTTGATAATATTATCTCTGGTGCCTGAAAATGTTGAATAGTTTTCTGCCTTTATAGAGGATACGTGTCTGCATGAGGGATAATGAAATTTTTTAGTATTTGTGTTGAGTACAAAGTTTTTAGTAACCGGATTACTGCTTGAAGATGAATTTGAGGATATAGCTGAAGAATTTGAAGAGGTTGTAGCAGAAGTGCTTTCAGAAGCTTTGCTTTTACCTGTAGAATAGTCAATTTCTACGCCGGGCTGAACATTGAAGCAGTATATATTAAAGCATATGCCATCGCCGTTATCTTCAACAGACCAGGCTTCCATTTGTACGCCTCGTGCTACCAATTCGTTTTTATTGAAAATAGGAGTTACACGGTATAAAACGTGGTTGTTTGTTTCCTTTATATAGTCGGCAACCATATTTTCAAAGGGTAACATTGCTCGTATATTAAGATATCTCGTACCTGTAATAAGATTTTTTATGTTATCGTTTTCAGCGGTTAACTGAAATCCTATCAGATGACAACGGTTATATAAATATTTTCCGTCAACAAAATCGTATTTGACTGTTTGCCAGCCTGTAGGCTTAATGTTTCCGATATTTCCTCTTTCCTCAGTAGGCATTAAATCCTTGCCGATACAGGCGTATGTAACACCGCAACGTCCCAAAGAATCAAGCTGACTGTAATTTTCAAATGAGGATGTTTGTTTCTTTTCTTCATTTGTAAAAGAAGGAATGTTATTATTTATTGCTATATAGGGAGAACCGTTGTATACAGGTAAGGCTTCGGTATTTTCTAAATTTTCATAAGAACTGCTTGAAGAAGCTTCAGACTGTACTGCTGATTGATTTTGTGAGCTTTCTGACTCTACCTGCGATTGAATAGCAGAGCTATCATTTAAAGCGCTTGAGCTTTGCTCAGGTGATGGAGAAGCGCAGGAGGTGATTAGCAGCAGAGTAATCAATATTAAAGTGATAATTTTATTGTGTATTTTGAGCATTTTAATTTACCTGCCTTGTATAAATTTCTTTTGTGATTTTTTCGTGAGAATTTCCTGTAAATTCATTTGAAGCACTTAAAGAGTATTTTGATAAATCAATATCAAAGTGCTTGTCAGCAGGATAAACTCTGTTCCAGCGGTATATAACAATTTCTTCTATATCGTTATGAAAAGACGAGATATCTGTATCTTCAATAAAATACCAACCATTCTGCAAAAGATTTTCGCTTACAGATACATTTTGAGGGAAATCTGCAAACAAGGACAAAGAATAAGGGCTTATTAAAATATTGTCAAAGCTTTTTACAATATCAGAATAAACCTCTTTATCACGGCTTTGACGGCGGTTGTTAAACATCATTCCGTTATTATCATCAAGACAGACAATTATTTTCAATGTATCACTTCCAAATAAACTTATATATTTAATTATAACAAATGTTTATTTTCAAATCAAGCATAAAAACGGTGCATCATTATTTAGTGATGCACCGTTAAATTATTTGATAGCTCGTGCTGATATTTTTATCAAAAGCTTGCTCATAGGCAGAATAAGAAGACCTGCCAAAAAGTTTCCTACACAATGAAGAATATCAAATGTAAAAAATCCTGCGGCAATCCAGGCAAGCATAGCTTCAAAATTCAAACGGAACATTAAAGCTTGGGCAGGTGCATATAATATTCCGAATAAAAGTCCGTACAAGCCGCAGACAACAGGATAAATTATTGCTTTGGCTACATCAGGTATTTTTTTTGGCAAAAGCATAGTAATTCCCCAAAGTATTGTCCATATATAGAGATAGGGTATCCACCAAGTAGCAAAGCCACTGTAAAGACCGTTTATAAAAACATAAATATATATGGGGATTAAAGCTTTTGAACGGTATACAAGGGTATATACCATTGTAAGCATACCTAATAGGTGTATGTTGGGTAAAAGCTCCATAATAATTTTGGAGCAAAACATCAAAGCGCCCAACATAGAAAAAATACATATTTCTTGAATTGAAATACGGCTTTTTTTATTCTTTAGTGTAGACGAGCTCATATGTTTCCCCGCTTGAGAATTTAGTTGTATCTACACCCGACATCATATATTCTCCGTTTTTGAAAAAGCCCCAATAAGCTTTATCTTTGTCATAGTCGGCACGTACACCGTTTACAGCCTTTATATACATTCCGTATTCAGCGTTTTCGCCTGCGATGATTTTATGTTCAAGCAGTACATCACCGAGAACCTCAGCGTCAGTGTGGAATGTGAAAGTAACGGTATTGTTTTTATCGTCTGTAACTTTAACAGTAACAGTTTTACTGCCTTCACCTAATTCGGTATCCGAGGTGTAAACAGCTGTTTGGTAGTCTATTGAAGTACTTTGGCAAGCGGAAAAAAGACATAAAATTGCAAGTAGCAACAATAGTGCTTTCTTAAGATTTTTCATTTTTATACTTCCTTTCAAATTTTTAACAGAAAGGATAACGCAAAAGCACCCTCCTTAAAGGGTGCTTTAAAAACAATTATACTGTTTTTGCACTACCCTTCAATTGCCCAAGGGGCTTATTTGCAAAACGCAAAACGATAAGCATTCCGACTTATGAGTCAAGCTCAATTACGGTAATGGCTGTTGCTACGGATTTTCACCGTATTTCCTTATCCCCTAATATATCAGTCAATGTGATATATCCGACAACGGAAATAAATTCCGATGTTTTGCGGCTATTCTTCTGTACTTTTAGATTTTAGCATATGTTTTTTAATAAGTCAACAATATTCTTTAATGATATATAGCTAAAGTTATAGTACTAAATGCTCCAGAGCAATTTCTGCAATAGCTTCGTATCTTTCTTTCTTTCCTTTTATTCTTTTCTCCAAAGAGGGCAAAAGACCGAAATTGATATTCATAGGCTGGAAATTTTCAATACTGCTGTCACTTACATATTTTGCAAGCGCTCCTATAGCGGTATATTCCGAAAAGGGAGTAAAATTACCCTGAGTAAGCCTTTTTGAAGCTGAAATTCCTGCAACAAGTCCCGAAGCGGCAGACTCTACATAGCCTTCCACACCGGTCATTTGTCCTGCAAAATATATTTTGTTGTTTGCTCTTAAGCTGTAATCGTTGTTTAACAGCTTGGGAGAATTGAGAAAGGTGTTTTTGTGCATAACTCCGTAACGAACAAATTGAGCGTCTTTAAGAGCAGGAATAAGTGAAAAAACACGCTTTTGTTCGCTGAAGGTAAGATGAGTCTGAAAACCTACTATATTGTAAAGGCTCGCTATACTGTTGTCCTGACGCAATTGAACAACGGCATAAGGGCCTTTATTTGTTCGTGGGTCCTTAAGTCCTACAGGCTTTAAAGGTCCGAAAAGTAAGGTTTGTCTGCCTCTTTTTGCCATAATTTCTACAGGCATACAGCCTTCAAAAACCTTTAGCTTTTTGTCAAAGCTGTGAAGCTCTGCTGATTTTGCGTTTATAAGCTCGTCATAAAAGAGGTTGTATTCCTCTTCGTTCATAGGACAGTTTATATAGTCAGGAGTCCCTTTATCGTATCTGGAAGCAAAATAAGCGCTGTTCATATCAATACTGTCACGCATAACAATAGGTGCAGCGGCATCAAAGAAATGAAGATAATCTTCTCCTATAAGCTTTGAAATGCTTTTAGAAAGAGAAGTAGAGGTGAGAGGTCCCGAAGCAATAATAAGTATGTCGCATTTGTCTATGTAGCTGTCAAGAATTCTTATTTCCTTTTCAATAACAGTAATGTTTTTATGATTTCTGATTTTATCAGTAACATATTTGGAAAAAGCATTTCTGTCAACAGCAAGAGCACCACCTGCAGGAACTGCTGTTTTATCTGCCGCTTCCATTATAAGACTGCCTATTCGACGCATTTCTTCCTTTAAAAGTCCTACAGCATTGGAGAGGGAAGCGCCTCTTAAAGAATTGGAACAAACAAGCTCACAAAAATTTTCGCTTTTGTGAGCCGGTGTTTTTTTCTTAGGCTTCATCTCATAGAGAGTAACCTGTATATTTTCATTTGCAAGGCGCCAGGCAGCTTCACAGCCTGCTAAACCGGCGCCGATAACTATAGCTTTTTTCATCACTTTTTAAAATCGCAGCCTTCCTTTAAACAATGGGCCTTGCTTCCTCTGAAAGCGGGCTTATACAGAGAGGAGCCGCATTTGGGACATTTTTCCTTAAGAGGAACCTCCCAAGTCATAAAGCCGCATTCCTTGCCCTTTTCGCAAGCATAGTATTTTTTGCCTGCTCTTGATTTTTTAAGAAGCATTTTAGAAGAGCATTTGGGGCAAAGTCCGTCGGTTTCGTTAACAAGAGGCTTTGTATTTTTACATTCGGGATATCCGGGACAGGCAAGGAATTTTCCAAAACGGCCCTGCTTGATAACCATCATTTTTCCGCATTTATCACAGGGAATATCAGTAACCTCATCGGGAATTTTAATATATTCACCTTCAAGCTTCTTTTCAGCATTTTCAAGAGTCTTTGCAAAGGGTGAATAAAATTCTCTGATAACCTCTTTCCAAGGACGCTGACCGTCCTCAATGGTGTCAAGGTCATTTTCCATATTAGCGGTAAATTCAATATTAACAATATCGGGAAAATGCTCGGTCATAAGGTCAGTAGTAACCTCTCCCAAAGATGTGGGATATAATAGCTTACCTTCTTTTTTAACATAATTTCTTTCAGTAATAGTTGAAATTGTGGGAGCGTAGGTAGAAGGTCTTCCTATACCGTCCTCCTCAAGACGCTTTATGAGAGTAGCTTCGCTGTAACGGGAAGGGGGCTGAGTAAACTTTTGCTCAGGAATAAGCTCTTTGAAATTGAGAATATCTCCTTCGTTAAGATTGGGAATCTTTGAAAAGCTTTCTTCCTCTTCCTCGTCTCTTTTTTCTTCGTATAGAGCAGTAAAGCCGTTAAATTTAATTTTTTGGTCATTTGCTTTAAAAATATAATCGTAAGCCTTAATATCAATACTTAAGGTTTCATAAACAGCATTTGCCATCTGGCTGGAAAGAAAACGTTCCCAAATAAGCTTGTAAAGCTTTAGCTGTTCAGTAGTAAGACTATCCTTAACCTTATCGGGAGTAAGGGTTATATCAGAGGGACGGATAGCTTCGTGAGCGTCCTGCGCACCTTTTTTAGTTTTAAAAATTCTTGTGCTTGAAGGATAATATTTCGGTCCGTAGGTGCTTAAAATATGAGCTTTTGCCTGTGCCAAAGCTTCATTGGAAATTCGCAAAGAATCAGTTCTCATATAGGTTATAAGACCTGTAAGACCAATTCCCTTTATATTAACGCCTTCATATAGCTGCTGAGCGATACTCATAGTCTTTTTAGATGGATATCCAAAACGGCGTGAAGCCTCCTGCTGAAGAGTAGAGGTTATAAAGGGAGGTGCGGGTTGACGTTGCTTTGTACCTTTTTTTATGCTATCAACACAGTA
Organism: Oscillospiraceae bacterium; assembly: GCA_015067255.1. NCBI lineage: Bacteria > Bacillati > Bacillota > Clostridia > Eubacteriales > Oscillospiraceae > Oscillospiraceae bacterium. Next base: position 17,502 of record SVMS01000010.1, on the reverse strand, counting down.
TTCAGCTCCGTTAAGAGCCTCTATTATTTTCAAGGTCTGAGCTTCGGTTTTAAGCTCAATTTTTCCTTTTGTATCTCCAAAAAATTTAGCAGTAAAGAATTTTTTGGGAGTTGATTGAAATTTTGCTGTTAAGCTCCAGAATTCTTCGGGTATAAAATCTTTTATTTCTCGTTCACGGTCAACAATAAGACGGGTAGCAACCGATTGAACACGTCCTGCAGAGAGACCTTTTTTGATTTTTCTCCATAAAAAAGGACTTAGCTTATAGCCGACAAGACGGTCAAGCACACGTCTTGCCTGCTGAGCATCTATAAGATTTTTATCAAGACAGCGGGGATTGCGAATGCCTTCTTTAACCGCATTTTTAGTAATTTCGTTAAAGGTTACACGGTTGGCTTCTGTTTCTTTTAAACCTAAAATATATGCAAGATGCCAGGAAATAGCTTCTCCTTCACGGTCAGGGTCAGTTGCAAGGAAAATTTTGTCACAATCCTTAGCAGCCTTTTTCAAATCATTTATGAGAGGAGCTTTGCCCTTTATATTTATATATGCAGGCTCAAAATCGTTTTCCGTATCTACTCCGATTTTAGAAACCGGTAAATCACGAACATGACCCATAGAAGCGGTAACTTCATATCCTGAGCCGAGATATTTTTTTATAGTTTTCGCCTTAGCGGGAGACTCAACAATTACAAGCTTTTTTGACACCCGACTTACCACCTTACAGTAAAAATTGAATTTATATAAATGTGCCGAAGAGTATTATACTATACTTTTTCAAAAAATACAAATATTTTTTTATGTTAATTATTTTTATAGCCTTCAAGATAAATCATAAGCACTGAAATATCCGCAGGACTGACTCCTGAAATTCTTGAAGCCTGTCCTAAGTTTAAAGGACGTATTTTAGAAAGCTTCTGACGTGCTTCAATTCGTAAACCGTATATTTTATTATAGTCTATATCCTCAGGCATAATCTTATTCTCATTTTTTTTGAATTGCTGTTGTTTTTGTTCCTCACGCTTTATATAGCCTTCATATTTAAGCTCTGTCTGAGCCTGCTCAAAAATATATGAGGGCAAAGAGGGACGGGAAGTGTCAAGCTCTGATAGTTTCTCGTAATCAAGCTGAGGACGTTTAATAAGGTCGCATAAAAATGCTCCTGAATTAAGAGGGTCTGTATTGTTATTTATAAGAAGTTCATTTGCTTTAGCAGTAGGCTTAATAATTGTTTTTCTTGTGCGCTCTATTTCAGCTTCAAGCATCTGAACACGTTTTAGAAATTTATTGTATTGGCTTTTCTTAACAAGTCCGATTTTATAGCCTATAGGAGTAAGACGTCTGTCCGCATTATCCTGTCTCAGCATAAGACGGTATTCGCTTCTGCCCGTCATCATTCTGTAAGGCTCGTTAGTTCCTTTTGTAACTAAATCATCAATAAGAGTTCCTATATATGAGCTGCTTCTGTCAAGAATAAGAGGCTGTTTGTTTTTAAGCTTTAAGGCAGCGTTTATTCCTGCAATAATGCCCTGTGCCGCCGCTTCTTCATAGCCTGAGCTTCCGTTGAATTGACCTGCACCGTAAAGTCCGGAAATCTTTTTAAATTCCAATGTGGGCAAAAGCTCAAGAGGATTTACGCAATCGTATTCAATAGCATAAGCAGTTCTCATCATTTCAACATTTTCAAGTCCCTTTATAGTGCGAAGAAATGCAAGCTGAACATCTTCAGGCAGGGAAGAGCTCATTCCCTGAACGTACATTTCGTCAGTAGAAAGTCCCATAGGCTCAATGAAAAGCTGATGGCGCTCTTTGTCAGCAAAACGGACAATTTTATCTTCAATACTTGGACAGTATCGAGGTCCGATGCCTTCTATTTTACCGCTGTAAAGAGGGGAGCGGTGAAGATTTTCAAGAATTATTTCGTGAGTTCTTCTGTTAGTATAGGTAAGATAACAGCTTGCTTTGTTTTTGGGTATGTAGCCGCTTCCTTTTGAAAAAGCAAGGGGTTCATCATCACCCTTTTGTTCCTCGGTTTTGGAGAAGTCAACGCTTCTTCTGTTAACTCTTGCAGGAGTACCCGTTTTAAAGCGCATAAGCTCAATACCTAAATCCAAGAGCTTTTGAGAAAGCTCATTGGCAGCATGCATACCGTCAGGACCGCCGCTGTAAGAAGCGTCTCCAACTATGATTTTTCCTTTTAAAAATGTGCCTGTGGCAATAATAACAGCATTGACGTTATAAACAGCGCCTAAATCGGTGGTAACAGAGCAGACCTTACCGTTCTCAACGCCGATATCGACAATCTGAGCTTGTTTTAACTGTAGGTTTTTAGTTTTCTCCAAAACTTTTTTCATATACTCTCTGTAACGGCTTCTGTCAGACTGCATACGAAGAGAGTAAACAGCGGCGCCTTTTCCTCTGTTGAGCATACGGCTTTGGATAGATGTTCTGTCAGCAGCTTTTCCCATTTCACCGCCCAAAGCATCTATTTCGCACACCAAATGGCCCTTTGCCGTACCGCCGATAGAAGGGTTGCAGGGCATATTTCCAACAGCATCAAGATTTATTGTAAAGATAATAACAGACATACCTAAACGAGCAGCGGCAAGAGCAGCTTCAATTCCTGCATGCCCTGCTCCGATAACGGCAATATCAGCATTTCCCATATTGTAAGTAGTCATAATTAGTGCCATACAACCTTTCATACAGTAATAAAAAACTAAAAAGATAACTAAAAAAGTACCCATAAGGGTACTTTTTTAAATACTTATGCTTTATTAAGAGCAAGTGTCAGCTGTGACTTTTTACGGGCAGCAGCGTTCTTGTGCATAATTCCCTTTGCGGCAGCCTTATCAATAGCTTTTACTGCAGCATTATAATTATCTTGAGTTTTATCGTTCTCAAAAGCTTTGATAACAGTTTTAAGAGAAGATCTTCTCATCTGATTGTTGAGAGCCTTTGTTCTTGTAACAATAACTCTTTTCTTAGCGGATTTAATGTTAGGCAACTTGTGCACCTCCCTTGTAAAAAGCCGTATAATTTCAGCAAAAACAATTATATCAGCTTTTTTTAATAATTGCAAGATTTTTTTAAAAATTATTCTTCAAGTACATAAACTTTTACTGTTCTTCTTCCCCAAAGATTACAATCGGCTAATGAAGGGAAAAACAAGTCAATATCGTTTGCGCCTTTCATTCCGCCTGTATCGTTAATTGTACCGTAGCCGTAAACATAACTGCCGTCAGCAGTTTCGATATACAGCTTATCACCTAAAGAGAGATATTTTACGATTTTGGGATTGATAGCAATACAGCCTTTTGAAACTTTGACTCCGGTTGCAGTGTAAATTCCTGTCTTACCTGGAACGGTTGTATATGCCGTAGCGCTCATTGTATACACTTTGGAATACTTAAGCTCTTTGCCGGCAACTATCTTTGTAGGACCCTTAACAGCTTCGTATTTTATCTCAGTAACAGGTTGCTTTTCAATAACGTTACTTATGGTTTTAGATTCGGTAACAACTCCGTTGACAACAGTATCAACCTTTGTTATTTTTCTTACACCTTCAACGCCTTTAACATTTTTAGGCATTTTGCCGATGGAAGAACCGAAATAAATTTTTTCAATCTTTGTAGAATAGGGAATAGAAACATATTCGTCATATTGCTTTGTTGAAATTCGGGTAACTTCAATTTTAAGACCGGAGGATAAAGGAACGTCTTTTTCGACGTTGATTTTATCTTCTCCTGATAAGTAAATTTTGTTTTGCTCAAGCAAATCTCCAACAGTACCGCCGGAAACCCATTGGTAGTTATTGACTCCGTCAACAAGCAAAGTGACCGGAAAGGTACGGGTAATTGAAATATCAACATTTGAACCGTTAAAAGACATATCTACTATATCGTTGGGCGCAATTTCAATTCCGCTTTCATTCATAGTCTGATACACGTCGTTATTGAGAGTCCTAATGACAATATGTTCGCCGTCAACATTGACAGCAAGCACCTTTACCGACGAAAGAGTGATAACAGCAACAGTCAAGGCAACACCTGCGAAAACAGCAAGTATTCCCAAGCGAGAGCTGACAGCACGGATAATAAAGCCGTACTTTTTAAGCACTTTCTTTCGAATTTTCTTATAACTAATCAAAAACATTTCCCCTTTGATTTTTTTGGAACATCATTATATTATATTCCATTAAAGGAAATAATATACGAAAAGCTAAATCAAGCTTTTGCCAAATACTTTCTCGAGTAGATGGGTATATTGCGAGGCTTACAGTATACCAGGCTGTAAGCACGGCAACGGGTAAATAAATACCCGAAAGCCGAAAAAACAGAAACTATCTCTTTGAGAACTGAGGAGCACGTCTTGCGCCTTTTAAGCCGTATTTCTTTCTTTCCTTCATACGAGGGTCACGGGTGAGAAGGCCTGCTTTTTTAAGAACGGGCTTTAATTCACTGTCGGACTGAAGAAGAGCTCTTGCAAGACCGTGTCTGATAGCGCCTGCCTGACCGGAAACGCCACCGCCGATAACCTTAGCAATAATATCATACTTGCCTTCAGTACCTGTAACAGCAAAAGGCTGTCTAACGATAAGCTTAAGGGTATCAAGACCGAAATAATCGTCAATATCTCTGTCGTTTATTGTAATTACGCCTGTACCGGGAACTATTCTAACTCTTGCAACAGAGCTTTTTCTTCTGCCGGTGCCGTAAAAATACTCTTTTTTAGCTGTATACATATCCTAGTTTCCTCCTTACTATATTCCGTATACTTCGGGCTTCTGAGCTGCGTGTGTGTGAGCATCGCCCTTGTATACTCTTAATCTTTTAAGAGCAGAAGCTCCTAAAGTGTTGTGAGGAAGCATACCCTTAACTGCAAGAGTCATAGCTTTCTCAGGGTTCTTTTCCATAAGAATACGATAAGGAACTTCCTTAAGTCCGCCAACATAACCTGTGTGATGACGGTAGAATTTCTTCTCAAGCTTACTGCCTGAAAGAGTTGCTTTGTCTGCATTGATGATTATTACATGATCGCCGCAATCAAAGTGAGGTGTGAAAACAGTCTTGTGCTTTCCTCTGAGCAGAACAGCTGCCTGAGAAGCAACACGACCAAGGGGCTTGTCAGCGGCATCTATTATATACCACTTTCTGTCAATGTTTTGCGCGTTTGCCATAAAGGTTGACATATCCTTTTTCCTCCTGATTATTTTTCAATTTATTAACTCGCACATTATAATATGTCGAAATTAACTTGTCAAGCCTAATTTGGCGGAATTTTTAATTTATATCCCTTATTTGCTCTGTTTCTCTTGTTTTTACGAGTTTTCTCTCTTATTTTCATTTTTTATTTAACTTTTTAAAAATGGCGTATATTATCACTTTTTATAAGCTTTGAATAGTATATATCAAAGAGAAAAAAGGGAGAAAAACACCGTGTTTATTGGTTGCTTAAACAGTATTTTGCTTTTTGCTTTTAATAGAGAATTTTTAAGTAAGGTATTTATTATAGCAGGCTTTATTTTGGCTTTTGCCTGTTTTGTTCTTATTTTTATTAGTTTAATTCCCGAGCTTGTAAGCCTTTTTAAAAAGCTGTTGGGTTTTATAATGGGAGTTTTCAAAATACGTCCCGAAAATTTTGAAAATATATATAATGAATTAGGCTTTGCATATGACAAAAATCAGGATATTTTTTATTCGGAGATTGAAGCGTGGCAGAGAGAATACGGATATTGCCGTCTTTATGATGAAGCGGCAATAACAATGGGAATGGTGATAGACTGCGAGCCTATAAAATTTGAATACAATTCAAAGCAGTGGCTTGCAGAGCTTTGGAAAGGTCAGTACGGAATGACCACAGGCGCCGAAATAGGAATTTATTACCGTACAGATAAAGAAATATATCAAAGCTTAAAAAATGATGAGCTTATTCCTATGTCTGTTACTCTTTTAAAAAATAACAGAAAAATTTTTAAAAGAGCGCAGAAGCATTGGTGGCTTACAGGCTTTAAACTGGGAGAGTTTTCAACGCCCGAGGAACTGTCAGCACTCTATCAGATAAAATTTCCCGACAGAAAAATGGCACAGGCTTTTGAAGAAGCGGCAATAAATATAGGCTATAGCAGTGAAGATTTATACCGCCGTAAATCAATTGTGCAAATTTATATGACAACCCCAAAAACTCAACAGCCTTTCAGCCGTACTCCGATTGCAGAAGAAATAGTTCTTGCAAACAGTAGGAATTTATGTGAAGCATATAACGACATTGTAGATGAAAGTATGAACGCACAGCAGGGTATAGAGCTTATAAAAGAGAAAAAACCTGAATTGCTTAAAAGCTTTTTAGAAACCGGAAGAGTACGAGGCTTATATAAGTAAAATGAGTATGAGTAAAAAATTCGATAAGCTTTTAAGAAGCTGTCCTGTTATATTTTTTGACAATAACGATAAATTTATTTTAATGAGTGATTGCCACAGAGGTAACGGCAGTCACTCAGATACCTTTTTAAAAAATCAGCATTTGTTTTATTCGGCATTGGAATACTATTATAAAAATGGGTTTTCCTATATTGAATTAGGCGACGGCGACGAGCTTTGGGGAAATAAAAATTTTGAGCAGATTTTAGAGGTACACGCAGATATTTTTTTGCTGATGTCACATTTTTTAAAAGAAGACAGATTATATATGCTTTACGGAAATCACGATATGCAAAAGAAAAAGCCATATATAAGAAAAATAAAAGGGTGTTATTACGATTATACACAGAAAAAAGAGCTTACGCTTTTGCCCAATATGCAATATCTTCAGGCTTTGTTGCTACTTAATAAGGAAAGCTTAAAGAGCTTGTTTCTTGTTCACGGTCATCAGGCGGATTTTTTTAATGACAATTTATGGAGAGTTTCAAGATTTCTTGTAAGGCATATTTGGAAGCCTCTTGAAAATATCGGATTGCTTGACCCCACAAGTGCCGCTAAAAATTATAAACAGCAGCAAAAAATTGAAAAGAAAATTTCGGACTGGGCAAAAAAAAGAAAACAACTGACAGTGACAGGACATACTCACAGACCTTCGCTGCCTCAGCCTAAAAGCTCTTTTTATTTTAATGACGGCAGCTGTGTCCACCCAAGATGTATAACAGGAATTGAAATAGAAAAAGGAAATATAACTTTAATAAAATGGCTTGTAAAAACGAAAAAAGACGGTATTATGTTTGTTGGCAGAGAGGTTTTAGACGGTCCGTATCCTTTAGCTGATTTTTAATGATTGTAATAGGTAAAGTGTTATGATATAATGATTTTAATTGCAAAGCAATAAAAATCGTCGATATGTTGCCTTACGGCAACGAGAAAAGGTCAAATATAATGGATATAACAAAAGAACTTTTTAAAATGCAGGATTTGAAATACAAAGAGTTTCATTCTAAGCTTATGCCCACTGTGGACAGTCAGAGTGTTATAGGTGTAAGAGTGCCGCTTATTCGTGCATTTTCAAAGAAAATAAAAAATGAGGCAGACGAGTTTTTGAATTCGTTACCTCATAAATATTATGAAGAGAATAATCTTCACGCTTTTCTAATTGCCCAAACGGACGATTTTGATAAATGTATAAAAATGTTAAACGTATTTTTGCCTTTTGTGGATAACTGGGCAACCTGTGATTCATTAAGGCCCAAATGCTTTAATAAAAATAAGGATAAGCTTCTTTGTGAAATTGAAAAATGGATAAAGTCAAAGCACGTGTATACTGTTAGATTTGCAATAGAAATGCTTATGGTGTACTATTTAGATGAAGACTTTGATGAAAGGTATCTTAAAACAGTTTCTGAAATTAAGTCCGAAGAGTATTATATAAATATGATGCTTGCGTGGTACTTTGCTACTGCTTTGGCTAAAAAATGGGATAGCACAATTATATATCTGAAAAACAATGCTTTACCTTTATGGGTACACAATAAAACTATACAAAAAGCAGTGGAAAGCTATAGGATAACAGCAGAGCAAAAAGAATATTTGTGCAGTTTAAAAATAAAGCTTTAAGAGAGGAAAACAAAATTTATGAAGCTCGATAAAATATTGCCTTTAGTGCAAAAGCCTACAAGATATACAGGCGGAGAATTTGGAGAAGTAATCAAGGATAAATCAAAGGTTGACCTCAGATTTGCCTTTTGCTTCCCCGATACATACGAGGTGGGAATGTCCCACTTGGGAATGAAAATATTATATTCCCTTATAAATAATGTTGATAATATGTGGTGTGAGCGCTGTTTTGCACCTGCTGATGATTTTGAAGAGCAGCTGAGAAAAAATAATATTCCGCTTTTTTGCCTTGAAAGCGCAGACCCTCTTACAGAGTTTGATATAGTAGGCTTCACATTACAGTATGAGCTTTGCTATACCAATGTTTTAAATATGCTCGAGCTTTCGGGAATTCCTTTGAAAAGCTGTGAGCGTGACGAAAGTATGCCTCTTATTGTGGCAGGCGGCCCCTGTTGCTCAAATCCCGAGCCTTTGGCAGATTTTATAGATGCTTTTATTATGGGCGAAGGAGAAGAGGTAAATCTTGAGCTGTGCAATAAGGTAATTGAAATGAAGGGCAAAAAACGCTCTGAAATTCTTAAAGAATTAGCTAAAATAGAAGGAATATATGTTCCGTCGCTTTATGAGGTTACATACAATGAAGACGGTACTATAAAAGAATTTAAACCTACCTGCGAGCAGGCAAAAGCCGTCGTAAAAAAACGTATTATTGAAGATTTAGATAAGGTTTTTTATCCTAAAAGCTTGGTAGTGCCTTACGGCTCAATAATTCATGACAGAATAATGTTAGAGCTTTTCAGAGGCTGTATAAGAGGCTGCCGTTTCTGTCAGGCGGGATTCTTGTACCGTCCTATCCGTGAAAAATCGGCAAAAACTTTAAATGAAAGCGCAAAAACTCTCTGCGAAAATACAGGCTATGAGGAAATGTCCCTTTCATCATTAAGCTCATCTGATTATACACAGATAGAGCCGCTGTTAGATGAGCTTCTAAAATGGAGTAAGGATAAAAAGCTAAGCCTTTCTTTGCCCTCCTTGCGTGTGGACAATTTCAGCAAAGAGCTTATGGAGAAAATACAAAGCGTTAAAAAGAGCGGTCTTACCTTTGCGCCCGAGGCGGGCACTCAAAGACTGCGTGATGTAATAAATAAAAACGTTACAGAGCAAGAGCTTATAAATACCTGTCTTACAGCCTTTAACGGCGGTAATACAAGCGTAAAGCTTTACTTTATGTTAGGCTTGCCAACCGAAACGGCAGAGGATATAAAGGGAATAATGGATACCTCAAAGCTTGTTGTGGGAACCTTCCATAAAGCAGAAAACAGACCGAAAAACAGAGGGGTTACTGTAAATACCTCTGTCGCTTGCTTTGTGCCCAAGCCTTTTACTCCTTTTCAATGGGAGCCTCAGATTACCGAGGAGCAATATAACAGTAAGGTTGAAGTTTTGCGCAAATACCACGACAGCAGAAAAATTTCTTTAAGCTATCACGATTTCAAAACAGCAAGACTTGAAGCAGCCTTTGCAAGAGGGGACAGAAAGGTTTGCAAAGTTATTGAAAAAGCGTTTAAAAACGGTTGTAAGTTTGACGGTTGGGCAGAATTTTTCAAATATGATACCTGGATAAAGTGCTTTGAAGAATGTGGTGTTGATATAGACTTTTACACCTCAAGAGAAAGAAAAACAGACGAAATATTGCCTTGGGATTTCATTGATATAGGCGTTACCAAAGAATTTTTTATAAGAGAAAAAAATAACGCATATGCAGAAAAAACGACTCCAAACTGCAGAGAAAACTGTGCTGCGTGCGGTTGGAAATGCAACAGCAAAAAATAATTATAATCGGAGGCTTTTATGGAAGAATATAAAAATATAAGAATAACCTTTTCAAAAGGTGAAAGGGTAAAATACATTTCGCATCTTGATTTAAACAGAGCCTTTCAACGCTCTATAAAACGTTCGGGCTTGCCGGCTTATTATACACAGGGCTTTAACCCTCATATTGAGCTTGTTTTTTCACCTCCTCTTTCTGTTGGTTATACATCTGATTGTGAGATTGCAGATTTCAGAATAAAAGAGGGAATTAGTGGAAAAGATATTATAGAAAGACTTAACAAAGCACTGCCTGCAGGATTTAAGGTTATATCAGCAGCAGAGCCTGTAGAAAAGATATCAAAAATATTTTATGCCAAGTATCTTGTAACTGTTGAAGGCAAGGCTGACTTTTCTGTCTTTGATAATGAAGAAAAGATTTTAGTTATCAAAAAGACCAAAAGCAGTGAAAAAGAAATTGATTTAAAAGAATATATTTCTCAGATAAAAGCAGAATATGACGGAGAAAAAACTGCGTTTGAAATAGTTTTACCCTGTCAGGAAGGTGCGATAAATCCGGCTTTGATTATGGGTGCTTTAAGTGAAAAAAGCTCAAAAGAGTATGATTTTTCTGTGAAACGCCTTTCTTTTTATAATGATTGTTGTTTATCGAAACGCTTAGAAGCGTTTCGATAAGCCGATTTTATCGGCTTTGCACAATTAAATTTTAAAAAAATTTAATTGTGCACGACACTCATTGCAATGGTTATTGTCAAATTTTCTTTGAAAATTTGCTTCCAAATCAAAGATTTGGTGTCGAAACAGTATTTCATATTACTGTTTCGACTAATTATAACCATTATAACATTTATACAAAAAATTTTTGTTAAATTATTATTAATTACTGAAAATAACACTTGACAATTGTTCTAAAGCGTGGTAAATTTTGTAGTGTTAGCACTCGAGCTTAAAGAGTGCTAACACTACAAGAGCGTTTGGGGGTGAACGGATTGGAGCTTGAAAACAGAAAGAAAAAAATATTGGGAATGGTTGTTTCGGCATATATCCGTTCAGGAGAACCTGTTGGCTCTAAAACGGTGCAAAACGACCCATCGCTGAATGTTTCCAGCGCAACCATCAGAAATGAAATGGCAGCGCTTGAAAGTATGGGGCTTCTTTATCAGCCGCATACCTCGGCAGGAAGAGTTCCCAGCGTAAAGGGCTATCGTTTGTTTGTTGATGAAATAATGCCCACGCATATTCTCACCAAGGACGAAAAAATTGTTATAGACAGCTTTATTGCAGAGCTTAGGCAAAGCGTTTCAAGTATAACCAAGGATATTGCTAAAATAGCATCAGAGCTTACAGGCTGTGCCGCAATTGCGCTTACTCCCTCCTCAGGCGGTATTGTGCAGATGTTTGAAGCGGTGATAGCGGGTAAACGCATAGTAACTGTACTTGCAGTAAGTGCAACAGGGCAGGTTAAAACCAAATCCTGTGTTATGGACTGTGATATCGATGCTCAGCATACTCTTATTCTTACAAGAATATTAAATGAGCTTTTTTCAGGAATGTCGCCTGACGATATTGCGGATATAAAAATGGAAGTTTTGCAGGAGCAGGTAAAGAGATACTGTCCTCAGTTAGAAGGAATTATTCCTGTTTTAAAGATGTTTATACAGGAGCTTCGAGGCTATGATGTCTATGTAGGAGGGGAGAGCAAGGTTCTTTCTTTCCCTGAGTTTTCAGATATAGATAAAGCCCGTGCTTTTATGGCAGTTTTGTCTGACTCCGATACCCTTTCTCAGATAGCGAGTCAACATCGGGAAGGCATTACAGTAGACGTTATGGAAAACAATATATCGGATATAAGTATGATTACAAGCGCATTTAAAAGCGGAAATCACGAAAACGTTCTATCGGTTTTAGGGCCTACAAGAATGGATTATGCGAGAGTGCTTGCAAAAATGAATTATTTTACCGACAGTATTACGAAGCTTATAAATGGAAAGGATTGAAATAAATGAGTGAAAAGCTTAACGAAGAGATTAACGAGCAAGTAAGCTCTGAAGAAGCAGAAAAAGCTCCCGAAAAAAAGAAAAAGAAAAGTAAGCAGGAGCAGATAAACGAAAAGCTTAAGGAAGAACAGGATAAATACTTAAGACTTTATGCTGAGTTTGATAATTTCCGTAAGCGTACAATAAAGGAAAAGGAAGCTTTGTATGCAAGCTGTGTTTGCGATACTGTTACGGCAATTCTTCCTGTGTTGGACAGTCTTGACAGAGCGGCATCAAGCGAAGGCGATGCAGAGTCTGTAAGAAAAGGAATGGAAATGGTTTTAAAGCAGGCTCAAAATTGTCTGAACAATTTAAAGGTAGAGGAAATTCCCACCGATACAGGCTTTGACCCTAATTTCCACAATGCAGTTATGCATATTGATGATGATAGCTTAGAAGCTGAAACGATAGTCGAGGTATTCCAAAAAGGCTATAAAATCGGAGATAAGGTAATAAGACATTCTATGGTTAAGGTAGCTAATTGAGTGTCTTAATATAAATTTTGAAATCACATAAGATTTAATATAAATACAAAGGAGTAATTTATTATGGGTAAAATTATCGGTATCGACTTAGGTACAACAAATTCATGCGTTGCAGTTATGGAAGGCGGCGAGCCTGTTGTTATAGCTAATCCCGAAGGAGCAAGAACAACTCCTTCCGTTGTGGCTTTTTCAAAAACAGGAGAAAGAATGGTAGGTCAGGTAGCAAAAAGACAGGCAATCACAAACCCTGACAGAACAATAATCTCAATAAAGAGAGATATGGGAAGCTCAAGAAAGGTTGATATTGACGAGAAGGCATATACACCTCAGGAAATTTCAGCTATGGTTCTTGCAAAGCTTAAGGCAGACGCAGAAAGCTATTTGGGAGAAGCTGTTACAGAAGCTGTTATAACAGTTCCTGCATATTTCTCAGATGCACAAAGACAGGCTACAAAGGATGCAGGTAAAATTGCAGGTCTTGAGGTAAAAAGAATTATCAACGAGCCTACAGCAGCGGCATTTGCTTACGGCGTAGACAAAGAGCAGGAGCAAAAAATATTGGTTTATGACCTTGGCGGCGGTACCTTCGACGTATCCATTATGGATATCGGAGACGGCGTTTTCGAAGTTCTTGCAACTAACGGTAATAACCGTTTGGGCGGCGACGATTTCGACGACAGAGTTATGAACTGGATGGCAGACGAATTCAAGAAAGAAAACGGAATAGATTTAAGACAGGATAAGAGCGCATTACAGCGTTTAAAGGAAGCTGCAGAAAAAGCAAAGATAGAGCTTTCGGGTATGAAAACAAGCAATATCAATCTTCCCTTTATAACTGCTGATGCAACAGGTCCTAAGCACCTTGATTTAACTCTTACAAGAGCAAAGTTTGACGAGCTTACAGCTGACTTGGTAGAAGCTACAATGATTCCTACAAGAAAAGCTATAGAGGATTCCGGACTTAAGCCTTCAGAAATTGATAAAATTCTTTTGGTGGGCGGTTCTTCAAGAATCCCTGCAGTTCAGGAAGCAATTAAAAACTATATAGGAAAAGAGCCCCATAAGGGTATTAACCCTGATGAATGTGTTGCTATCGGTGCAGCTATTCAGGGCGGTGTTCTCCAGGGCGATGTAAAGGGAATAGTTCTTTTGGACGTAACTCCTCTTTCTTTAGGTGTTGAAACCTTGGGCGGAGTTTGCACAAGAATTATTGAAAGAAATACTACAATCCCCGTTAAGAAGAGTATGACCTTCTCAACAGCAGCTGACAATCAGCCCTCTGTTACAATCAACGTTTTACAGGGAGAGCGTGAAATGGCGGCAGATAATAAATCTATCGGTAATTTCAATCTCGACGGTATTCCCCCCGCACCCAGAGGCGTTCCTCAAATCGAAGTAACCTTTGATATTGACGCTAACGGTATAGTAAACGTTTCTGCAAAGGAATTGGGCACAGGCAAGGAGCAGAGAGTTACAATTACAGCTTCTACAAATATGTCCAAGGAAGACGTTGAAAAAGCAGTAGCAGATGCTGAGAAATTTGCAGCAGAGGACAAGAAGCGCAGAGAAACAATAGATGCTAAAAATCAGGCTGAACAGCTTTGCTATCAGTGCGAAAAGGCTATGACAGATGCAGCTGATAAGCTTACTGATGATGATAAAGCAGGCGTAAATGCAGAAATTGAAAAAGTAAGAGAAGCTTTAAAGGGCGAAGATGCTCAGGCTATCAATGCAGCAAGCGAAGCTCTTTCAAAGAAATTCTACGAGCTTGCTCCTAAGCTTTATCCTCAGCAGCAGGGTCAGCCCGATGCTCAGGCGGGCACAGTAAATGACGACGGCACTATCAATGCCGATTTCCAGGATAAAAACGAATAATAATTATCTCAGTAACAGTTAACGGAATATCCGTTAACTGTTACAAAAATTTAGGATATATATAATCCGATTGAAAAGGATTGATTTTTTTGGCAGATAAACGCGACTATTACGAGGTGCTTGGCTTAAGCAAGGGAGCTTCTGACGAAGAGATAAAAAAAGCATACAGAAAGCTTGCCAAGCAATATCATCCGGACTTAAATCCAGGTGATAAAGAAGCCGAAGTAAAGTTTAAAGAGGCAAATGAGGCATACGAAATTCTTTCCGATAAAGAGAAGAAAGCACGTTATGACCAATTCGGTCACGCAGGTGTTGATCCCTCATACGGAGCAGGTCCGGGCGGCGCATATACAAATGTAGATTTCGGAGATATAGGTGATATTTTCGGTGACTTTTTCGGAAGTATGTTCGGAGGCGGTGGCCGCAGAAATGCAAACGGCCCTGTAAGAGGAGATAACCTTGAAACAAGCGTTACAATATCCTTTGAAGAGGCTGTTTTTGGCTGTAAAAAAACTGTTAAGTACACCCGCAGAGAGTCTTGCCCCGAATGCAACGGAACAGGCGCACAGGGAGGAACAGCTCCCGAAACCTGTCCTTCGTGTCATGGAAGCGGACGAGTTAAAAAGCAGCAGCAAACACCTTTCGGAGTTGTTGCAAGCACTGTTTCCTGTAGCTTTTGTAACGGAACGGGAAAGATAATTAAAAACCCCTGTAAATCCTGTAACGGCAGCGGCAGAGCAAACAGACAAAAAACTGTGGAGGTTAACGTTCCTGCAGGTATTTCAGACGGTCAGACTCTATCACTTTCAGGACAGGGTAATTTTGGATTAAGAGGCGGAAGCCCCGGAGATTTATATATAAACATAAGAGTTTCTCCTCATAAGATTTTTGTACGTAAAAATTATGACTTGCACTGTGAGGTTCCTATAACCTTTGCTCAGGCAGCGTTGGGAAGTGAAATAAAAATTCCCACTATTGATAAATCGGAAGAAACAATCAGCGTGGCAGAGGGAACGCAGACAGGTACTGTATATAGGATTAAGGGCAAGGGAATTCCTCAGCTAAACGGAAGAGGAAAAGGAGACCAGTATGTCAAGGTAATAGTGGAAACTCCTACAAATCTTTCTTCAAAACAAAAAGAGCTTTTAAAGGAATTAGATGCTCTTGACGGCGGAAAATGCTATCAAAAACGCAAGAATTTTGCCGATAAGCTTAAAGATGTTTTTAAATAAGATAAAGCTAATAAGCTGTAAAGCTTTAAGCCGATTAAAAGATAAATGATAAAAAAGCTGTACCTTAATTTAAAGAACAGATTTTTTAAATAGATTATTAAAATATAAGCTTTTAAGATATCAAAAAACCGAAGCTGTAAAAAAGCTTCGGTTTTTGTAATATAATTTATTATTTATGAAGGATTTGCTTGAAGGTTAAAGAAACCTGCAGGACGAATACCATAATTGTAGTGCCTAAAGTTCATAGCAAAGATCAATCCTCTGTTATCAATCGTTTCATCTGCTAAGACAGCAGCAAATAACCAACCGCCACTATTGTAACTATCCTGTAATGAGTCCGAAAGCCAATAACCGGCAGTTTCAATTATATTGCCGTAACCATTTTTCATAGTACCTTCACTTGAATAAGAAAAGCTTGTATCAAGTTGCTGAGCTAATCGTTCTTCTCGATACAGTCCTGAACCAAAACATTTGGCAATATACTCTGCGTTACAAGCGAAAAGATACTGTCCGGTAGGATAAATGTTATCGGTCCAAACATTATAAGTTCCTAAAGCGTGAACACAACCGTTTCCGTGCATGTGAGCAACATTACAGGTTCTAACTGAACCATTAACAACACCACCGGGAGTTGAGCATTTAGGATTTGATGCAACAAATATATTATGCCAAATACCGAGCTCTGTACGAATAGCACCATCAATTGTAGTTTGTAATGTTGAGCCCGAGTATGTTTGTGCGGTAACAGACTCGTTATGATAAGCAGTCGGATCAAGAACATATTGGCAAATCATAAGCATATTATTTACAGAACCGCCCATATATTGCCAGCCAATCAAGGTACGAGAGGTTTGGCCTGTTACAGGATATGAACCTAAAGGAGCACCCTCTAAATTGTTTACAATTAAATCGTCCCAGGTTCCAAATAAACCGTCAAGTCCTCGCTTAACCTTATATGAGCTATGGGCTCCGCTTATTTGATAGGACATATCGCTCGGTGAAAAATTAATAATAGCAGGGGGAGTACTTCCGTTATGAGTATCAGATGTTGTACGCCCTGATAATCTGTTATCATCCTCGGTATTAGGAATTTTGTCATTTCCTGCAATAACAACGCTTGCATTATTAGCAGGCTTGGCATCTATTGTATTGGTGTTCATAGTCTGGTAAACGTTATTACCCAATCTGTAATAATGCTGACCATTGTGTGTATATATAGTAGGGTCAACACCGCCGTTATTATCATCTGTACGGTAACAGCCTGCATCATATGTTCCGTATTTAGTAAATCTTAAATTTCTAATAGCGCCCCAACCAATTCTGTCATAACCGTATTGTTGAGATTTTAGGTATTCGTCAAGCACAGCGTCAGACCAATAAAAGCCGAAAAAGTTTATCTTTGTTATATTTAAATCTTCACTTACAGTTTTAGGAAGTCTGAGTATAACCTTATACCAAGCGCCGCTTGATACTGTTCCTTCGTCGTGTACTACTCCATCTTCATCTATTACTTTAGGTACAAGGGCAGTTTCTATATTCCACTGAATTTCACCCAGGCTGTCATGTGTTCCGCCTGAGCTCAATTCAATCTGACCTTGAGTATATGGTTCAAGATTCTCAGGAGTCTGATTGGGATAAAGAACTTCTTTTGTAGAATTAAAGCCTTTCGGAAGCCATAAGTCAAATTCAATATAGTTGTAACCGGTTATATTAATAGGGTCAAAAGAATAACGGTAACAATTGTTACAGCCAATAGCAAAAACCTGAGCATCTTTGCTTGCAGGATTAAGATCGGAATATCCGGGAGAACCTGATGTACCTTCCATATTTTGAGGTATAATGCGGGGAGCATAGTCGTAATCATCGTTATTTATTGAATCAGGAGCTGTAACTGTTAATTTAAAAGTATGTGTAAAGGTTTGTATACATTTAGATAAAACACTACCGACAAATACATTACCGACAACCATTATTGAAAAAACAAGAGCAATAGATAGAATAACCT